>NZ_CP157794.1:5237500-5353493 GCF_040111675.1 Salinarimonas sp.
AGATCGAGGCCGAAGGCGACGTTGTCGACGACCTTGAGGTGCGGCAGCAGCGCGAAGGACTGGAACACCATGGAGATGGTGGAGCGGCGCAGCTCGCGCAGGCCGGCGGCGTCCAGCTTGGTGATGTCTCGCCCGTCGACCGTGATCGATCCTGCGGTGGGCTCGATCAGCCGGTTGAACATCCGCACCATCGTGGACTTGCCGGAGCCGGAGAGGCCCATGATCACGAAGATCTCGCCCTCACGGATGCCGAACGACGCGTCGCGCACGCCGACCGTATTGCCCGTGCGCGCGAAGATCTCGTTCTTGTCGAGACCTTGGCGGATCAACGCCAGGCCCTCCTGCGGATCCGGCCCGAAAATCTTGTAGAGGTTCTCGACGACGATCTTCTCGGTCATGCCGCTCCCGATACGCCCTCGGGCGTTGCGTCGATCCCGGATCGACTGAGCTTCGTAAAGGGTTTCGCGATGACGGTGCGCATGAGCACACAGCAACACAAGCGCCTGGATCTGCCGATAGACGCTGCGATCGAACCCGCGTTTCGGCGTCAACCTAGGACAAATGGTCCCGAATGGCAACCGTCACGCTTCGCATTATGAAGCTAGACTATGCGCGCCGTGAGATATACGTCGGCGAGGCCGTCGCGGCCGCGCTGCGTTGAACCGTCGCGCGCGTTTGCGCTTGCGCGCGCACGCGGCCGCGCGCATGAGCATGCGTGGCCCCGCTCGGGCGGGGAATCGGACCTCTCTCCATGCCTTCTCGAAAATTCGGCGCGCAGGCGGCGGCGGCAGAGCCCGCCCCGGTCCGTCCTGCGCGCCTCGCCCCGCCGCCCCGCGCGGCGGACGTGGCGGTGATCGGCGCCGGCGCCGCCGGCATCGCCGCGGCCCGGCGCCTGATGGCGCAGGGCCTCTCGGTCGTCGTGATCGAAGCCCGCGAGCGTGTCGGCGGCCGGGCGCTGACCGCGTCGCTCGGCGGCCAGGCCGTCGACATCGGCGCGCATTGGCTGCATGCCGCCAACGCCAACGGCCTCGTGACGGAGGCGAAGCGGCTGGGCCGCGCCCTGTTCGACGCGCCGCAGGAACCGCGCCTCATCCTCGGCGACCGCGAGGCCGACGGGCGCGAGACGGCGGCCTTCCACGCCGCCTGGAGCGACCTCTTCGCCGCGATCTGCGCCCTCGGCGAGGACGCGGACCTCGTCCCCTGCGCCGCCGCGCTCGATCGGCTCGGGCCGGAGGCCGCACGGTTTCGCGACGCGGTGGCCTTCGCGCACGGTCCCTTCGCCTGCGGCGTCGGGTTGGAGACGATCGGCGCCGCCGATTTCGCCGCCGCGCAGGACGACCTCGACCTCTTCGTCGAAGGCGGCTACGGCGCGCTCGTCGCGACCCTGGCCGACGGCCTGCCCGTCGCGCTCGCAACCCCCGCGACGCGGGTCGACTGGTCCGGCCCGGGCGTCCGCGTCGAGACGCCGCGGGGCGTGCTCGCGGCCCGGGCGCTGGTCGTCACCGTGCCCGCGCCCCTGCTCGCCCGCGGCGACATCGTCTTCGATCCGCCGCTGCCGGCCACGACCCGCGACGCGCTCGGCGCGCTGCGCGCGGCCTCCTACGAGCACGTCGTCCTCGCCTGGCCCGGCGGGCCGCTGCGCGAGGCGGCGAACACGACGGTGGCCTTCGACGGCGATGCGGCCGACAATCTCGGGCTCCTCGCCAACTTCGACGGCGGCGCGATGCACTACGCCGATCTCGGCGGCGCCCTCGTCGGCCGGCTCGGATCGCCGGAGGCCCGGGCCGCCTTCGTGCGCGAGGCGCTGACCGATCGCTTCGGCGGAGCGGCCACGGCCGGCCTGTCCGTGCTGCACGCGAGCCGCTGGGGCGAGGATCCCTGGTCCGGCTGCGCCTGGACCGTCGCGCCGCCGGGCGCCCACGGCGCCCGCGCCGTGCTGCGCGTGCCGATCGGCGCGCGCGTCTTCCTCGCCGGCGAGGCGACCTCCTCGACCCTGTGGGGCACGATCGGCGGCGCCTGGGCCGAGGGCGAGCGCGCCGCGGGGGCGGTGCGGGAGGCGTTGGGGGTCGCGGTGGGGGCGTGAGGCCCCCGGGCTATCTCACAGCATCGACGGCAGCACCCGGTCCGGCGGGCGGTGGCCGTCCATGAAGGTGCGGATGTTGACGATCACCTTCTCGCCCATGTCGACGCGGCCCTCGTAGGTGGCCGAGCCCATGTGCGGCATGAGCACAACCTTGCCCTGCCGGGCGAGCTTGATCAGGCGCGGGTTCACCGCCGGCTCGTGCTCGAACACGTCGAGGCCGGCGCCGGCGATGGAGCCCTGCTCGATGAGCCGCGCCATGGCGTTCTCGTCGATGATCTCGCCGCGGGCGGTGTTGACGATGATCGCCTCGGGCCGCATCAGCCGCAGGTGCCGGGCCGAGAGCAGGTGGTAGGTCGCCGGCGTGTGCGGGCAGTTGACCGAGACGATGTCCATCCGCGCCAGCATCTGGTCGAGCGAATCCCAATAGGTGGCCTCGAGCTCCTCTTCCAGGGCGGCGGGGACGCGGCGGCGGTTGTGGTAGTGGATCGACAGGCCGAAGGCCTTGGCGCGGCGGGCGAGCGCGGTGCCGATGCGGCCCATGCCGATGATGCCCAGCCTCTTGCCGGTGATGCGATGGCCCAGCATCCAGGTCGGCGACCAGCCCTCGAAGCGCTCCTCCGGGATGATCCGCGCGCCCTCCGCGACGCGCCGCGCGACCGCGAGGATCAGCGCCATCGTCATGTCCGCCGTGTCCTCGGTGAGGACGCCCGGCGTGTTGGTGACGGTGATGCCGCGCGAGAGCGCCGCGCCGACGTCGATGTTGTCGACGCCGTTGCCGAAATTGGCGATCAGCTTCAGGTTGGGCCCCGACTGGGCGAGGATCGCGGCGTCGATCTCGTCGGTGATGGTCGGCACCAGCACGTCGGCCTCCTTCACCGCCGCGACGAGGTCCGCCTGGCTCATCGGCGCGTCCTCGAGGTTCAGCCGCGTGTCGAACAATTCGCGCATGCGCGTCTCGACGACGCCTGGCAGCTTGCGGGTCACGACGACGAGGGGCTTCTTGCGCGTGGGCATCGCTGTCCTCAACCGGGGTTCGCGCGGCGCCGTTCACCGGGCCTTAACCCAGATCCGGCTCCGTAGGATGGCCGCAGGGCGCCCCTGCGGAGAACCCTACGGTGCCTGTCTAGCAGAGGCATCGGCAAACACAATCCGACGGGAGTTGGACCTTGTCCACGCGGATCGCCGTCTCTCTCGCGGCTCTCGCCATCGCCGCCTGCGTTCTCGGCCCGGCGTCCACCGCCGCCCTCGCCCAGACCACGATCGGTCCCGAGACCAACCTGCCGCTGCCGCGCTTCGTCTCGCTGAAGACGGACAAGGTGAACATGCGCGCCGGCCCCTCGAAGGACCACGCCACCCGCTGGGTCTACGAGAAGGCCGGCTTGCCGGTGGAGATCATCGCCGAGTTCGACAATTGGCGGCGCATCCGCGATTCGGACGGCGAGGACGGCTGGGTCTGGCACTCGCTCCTGTCGGGCCGGCGCACCGCCCTCGTCTCGCCGTGGGAGCGCGGCGGCGCGCCGCTCGACCTGCGTGCGCGCGATGCGGGCGAGGCGCCCGTGGTGGCGCGGCTCGAGCCGGGCGTCGTCGTGGGGGTCGAGAGCTGCTCGGGCGACTGGTGCCGCGTCGTCGCCGACGGCCCGGGCCGCTCCGAGATCCCGGGCTTCCTGCCGCAGGACCGGCTCTGGGGCGTCTATCCGGGGGAGCGGCTGGAATAGCGGTCCGCGCCCGGCCGCACCCACGAAAAAGGGCCGCTCGCGCGGCCCTTCTCGTTTCAGCTGGCGAAAAGACGTCTCACTCGGCCGCCTCGGCGTCGCCGGAGCCGGGCTCCGGCGCCTTGCGGCGGGTGCGGCGGCGGGGCTTCGCGGCCTCCTCGCCCTCGGCCGTCTCGGCCTCCGCGGCGCGAGGCTTGCGGGTGCGGGTCGCCTTCGGCGCGGGCGCCTCGTCCTCGGCGGCGGGCTGCGCCACCGGGGTCGGACGCGTCACGAAGGCCGGCAGGCTCGCCGCGGCGCTCTCGTCCTCGGCCTCCGGGCGGCGGCGCTCGCGGCGCGGACGCTCGCGACGGCCCTCCTCGCGGACGTCCTGACGGGGCTCCTGACGCGGCTCGCGGCCCTCGACGGGCGGCGGCTCGGCCGCGCGCGGCTGCGGAGCCTCGCCGCGATCGGCGAAGCGGTCGCCTCCCCGGCCGTCCTGCTCGCCGCCTCGGGCATATTGCTCGCGCGGGCCGCCGTCGCGCCGGTCGCGCTGGAAGCGCTCGCGACGATCGTCGCGACGCTCCGGACGATCCTGCCGCTCCTGACGGTCCTGGCGATCGTGACGCTCCTGGCGGTCCGGACGCCCGCCGCGATCGTCGCGACGCGGCTGCTGACCGTCGCCGCGGCCGAAGCTGGGCTGCGGCGCGAGCGAGGGATCGAGATCCTCGAGCCGGTCGGAGCCGGAGCGATAGTCGCCCTCGTCCTCGCCCTCGTCCGATTCGTCATCGTAGCCGCGCTGCGGGAAGCCGTACTGCTGGCGCAGCTGCTCCTGGGCGGCCGCGATGATGCGGTAGTAGTGCTCGGCGTGCTGGAAATAGTTCTCGGCCATCACCGGGTCGCCGCTCGCCAGCGCGTCGCGCGCCAGCTGGCTGTACTTGTCGGCGACGTGCTGGGCGGTGCCGCGCACCTTCACGTCGGGGCCGTTCGACTCGTAGCTCCGCGTGAGCGGATTGGGGCCCTTGTTGCGGCTGCGGCCCCGCATACGCCTGTTCTGGTTCGGTCTCATGGATGATTTACGACCCTTACTGGCCTCTCGTGCAAACGACGTCGCGCGTAAACCGCGCGGACGGGAAAGATCGCCGTCGGCGCGCGCCTCCGTCATCATCCGGGCCGACTCGGCGCCGTGGCGCCGCGCGTCGTCCTCGATGTCGGGTTTCGAGCCCGCCGGACCGTGTGACGCCCCGTCCTGGCGGTCGATCGTATCGCCCCTTCGCCGCGATCCGCACGATTCGGCGTGTTCAGCGCTCTGGGGTCTGTTCGATTGCGGCCGCACCCTAGACGCTTCGGGGCGCGCCGCCAAGCGTTATTTGAGGGCGCCGCACACAAAAACAAGGGTCATGCCGCGCTCTCGGCCGTGAAGGTCACGACCCGCGCAACTCCTGCGAGATCGTGCGCGATCCGCGCCGGGACGAGCCCCTGTCGCTCGCCGATCCGCGCCACGGCGTCGGCCTGCTCGGCCCCGACCTCCAAGGCGAGAACGCCGTCCGCGGCCAGAAGGTCCCCGCCACGCGCGAGGATGGCGCGATAGGCGTCGAGCCCGTCGGCGCCGCCGTCGAGCGCGCGGGCCGGATCGTGAGCGCGCACCTCCTCGGCGAGGCCCGCGATGTCGCCGCGCGGGATGTAGGGCGGATTCGAGACCACGAGGTCGAAGCGCGCGCCGGGCGAGAGCGCCGCCGCCCAGTCGCCGGCGAGGAAGGCCGCGCGGGCGCCGACGCCGTTGGCACGGGCGTTGTCCCGCGCCGTGCGGCAGGCGCCCTCCGCGCGATCGATGCCCACGCCCCGGGCGTTCGGCCGCTCGTGGAGAAGCGCGATCAGCACGCAGCCCGTCCCCGTGCCCAGATCGAGGATCGCCGGGTCGGGCCGCGGCGCCAGGGCGAGCGCCGTCTCGACCAGCGTCTCGGTGTCGGGACGCGGCACCAGGGTCTCGGCGGAGAGCCGGAAGGGCAGCCCCCAGAACTCGGCCTGGCCGAGGATGCGCCAGACCGGCTCGCGCGCGAGCCGGCGCGCGGCGAAGCCCGAGAGCCGCGTCGCCGCCTGCGCGCTCAGAGGCGCCTCGGGCCGCGCGAGGAGGTCGTGCTGGGAAAGGCCGGCGGCCTCGGTCAGGAGAATGCGCGCGTCGAGCGCGGGCTCGTCGAGGCCGGCCTCGGCGAAGGCCCGTCGCAGGGCGGCGAGCGCCTCGCCGCGAGCGGTCCCGGCGGCGATCATTCCTGGTCGGCGGCGAGCAGCGCCGCCTGATGCTCGGCGATCAGCGCGTCGACGAGCTCGTCCAGCGCCTCTCCGGACAAAACCGCGTCGAGCTTGTAGAGGGTCAGGTTGATGCGGTGGTCGGTCACCCGCCCCTGCGGGAAATTGTACGTGCGGATGCGCTCCGAGCGATCGCCGGAGCCGACCTGCGCCTTGCGGTCGGCGGCGCGGGCGGCGTCGGAGCGGGTGCGCTCGAGATCGTAGAGCTTGGCCCGCAGGAGCTGCATGGCGCGCGCCTTGTTCTTGTGCTGCGAGCGCTCCTCCTGCACCACCACCGCGATGCCGGTGGGCTCGTGGGTGATGCGCACCGCCGATTCGGTCTTGTTGACGTGCTGGCCGCCGGCGCCGCCGGAGCGCATCGTGTCGATGCGCAGCGCGCTCTCGTCGAGGTCGAGATCGACGTCCTCCGCCTCGGGCAGCACGGCGACGGTGGCCGCGGAGGTGTGGATGCGCCCGCCGCCTTCCGTCTCCGGCACGCGCTGGACGCGATGCACGCCGCTCTCGAACTTGAGCCTGGCGAACACGCCGCGCCCGGCGATCTCGGCGACGATCTCCTTGAAGCCGCCGACCGCGCCCTCGCTCTGCGACATCACGCTCACGCGCCAGCCGTGGATCTCGGCGTAGCGGGCATACATCCGGAACAGGTCGCCGGCGAAGAGCGCGGCCTCGTCGCCGCCGGTTCCGGCGCGGACCTCGAGGATGGCGCTCTTCTCGTCGGCGGCGTCCTTGGGCAGGAGCATGAGCTGCAGCGCCTTCGCCGCCGCCTCGAGGCGCGCCTGCGCCTCCTCGCGCTCCTCCTCGGCCAGTGCGCGCATCTCCGGGTCGGTGCCGGGATCGCGCATCAGCGCCTCGATCCCGGCGAGGTTGTCGCGCGCCGCGCGCCAGGCCGCGATCGCCGCCACCACCGGGTCGAGCTCGGAGAGCTCGCGCGAGAGCGCGACGACCCGGTCCGCGTCCGGGCCGGACGCGAGCGTGTCGGTGATGATGGCGTGGCGCGCGACGATTGCGTCGAGGCGCTCGGTCGGAGGCGACGGTGTCATGTCAGACCGGGATATCGTGTCGCTCCGCGAACTGCGCCAGGGCGGCGCGCAGGGAGGCGTCCGGCGCGGCCCGGGCGAGCTCGGTCTCGATCAGCTCCGCGACGGCGCCGGCGTCGGTGGCGAGCAGCATGGCCTTCACCGGCCCGATGGCGGCGGGCGACATGGACAGGATGCGATAGCCGAGCCCGATCAGCGCGAGCGCCTCGAGCGGCCGGCTCGCCACCTCGCCGCAGACGGAGACGCGGCAGGAGGCGTCGGCCGCCGAGGTCACGATGCTCCTGAGCGCGCGCAGCGCGTTGACGCTCAGCGGATCGTAGCGGTTCGCCACCTGACGGTTCTCGCGATCGGCGGCGAAGAGGAACTGCAGCAGGTCGTTCGAGCCCACCGAGACGAAATCCGCCTCCCGGCAGATCTCCGCGATCTCGAAGAGAAGCGAGGGCACCTCGATCATGACGCCGAGCTCGGTCCGGGTCGGCAGGTCGTGGCCGTGGCGCTCGAGATAGGCGATCTCGCGCCGCACGATGTCGCGGGCGCGGACGAACTCGTCCACCGTCGCCACCATCGGGAACATGATCGCGCAGGCGCGCCCGGCGCTCGCCTTGAGCAGCGCCCGCACCTGGCTGCGCAGGAGCCCCGGCCGGTCGAGCCCGATGCGGATCGCCCGCCAGCCCAGCGCCGGGTTCTCCTCCTCGATCTGCGACATGTAGGGCAGGATTTTGTCCCCCCCGATGTCGAGCGTGCGGAAGGCGATGGGCATGTCGTCGCCGATCTGGTCGAGGACGGCGCGATAGAGCTTCTGCTGCTCGGCGGTGGACGGCATGCGCTCGGCCACCATGAACTGGATCTCGGTGCGGAACAGGCCGACGCCCTTGGCGCCGGTCTCCTCGAGATGGGGCAGGTCGACCAGGAGGCCGGCATTGAGCTGCAGGTCGATGGCCGCGCCGTCCTTGGTGACGCAGGGCACGTCGCGCAGGGCGCGGTACTGCTCCTGGCGCTTGGCCCGAAGCCGCGCCTTCTCGGCATAGGCCGACTCGACGTCGGGCCGCGGGCGCACCTGGATCTCGCCGGCGACGCCGTCGACGATGATGGCGTCCCCCGGCTCCACCAGCGAGGTGACGTTCTCGACCTCGCCCACGGCGGGCAGGCCCAGCGCCCGGGCGACGATGGCGACGTGGCTCGTCGGCCCGCCTTCCTCCAGCACCACGCCGCGCAGGCGCGCGCGGTCGTAGTCGAGGAGCGCGGCCGGGCCCATCGAGCGGGCGACGATGATGGCGTTGTCCGGCAGCTGCGAGGCGGCGGCGACGAAATCGCGCCCGACGAGCTGGTGCAGCAGGCGATTGGCGAGGTCGTCGAGGTCGTGCAGGCGCTCGCGCAGATACGGGTCGGTCTGGCGCAGCAGCCGCGCGCGGGTGTCGGACTGGACACGCTCCACGGCGGCCTCGGCGGTGAGGCCCGTGAGCACGGCCTCGCGCATGCGGCGCAGCCAGCCCTGGTCGTGCGCGAACATGCGCACGGTCTCCAAAACCTCCCGGTGCTCGCCGCCGTCGCCGCCGACGTCGCCGCGCTCGATCAGCGCGTCGATCGAGGCGCGCACGGCCTTGATCGCGGTCTCGAGCCGCTCGACCTCGCCCTCGGGGTTCTCGGCGATGAGGTTCTTCACGACGACGCGCGGCTCGTGCAGCACGACGTGGCCGAGCCCGACACCCTCCGCCAGCGAGACGCCCTGCAGGTACAGCGGCCGGCGCAGCGCGATGTCGGCGCCTGGCTGGGCCAGCGCCTGCAATTCGCCCGAGGCGACCATCTCCGCCAGCACCATGGCGGTGGTCTGGGCCGCCTCGATCTCCTCCTCGGTGTAGGTGCGCATCGTGCGGTTCTGCACGACGAGGACGCCGAGCGTGTTGCCCGCGCGCAGGATCGGCACGCCGAGGAAGCCGTGATAGATCTCCTCGCCCGTCTCCGGCTTGTAGGAGAAGGCGGGATGCGTCTGCGCGTCGGAGAGGGCCAGCGGCTCCGCCTCGCGCGCGATGAGGCCGACGAGGCCCTCCCCCGCCCGCATCGTCGTCAGGTGGACGGCGGAGCGGTTGAGGCCCTCGGTGGCGTAGAGCTCGAGGGTCTGGTCGGCGCGCAGGACATAGACCGAGCACACCTCGGCCACCATGTTGGCCGCGATCAGAACCACGATCTTGTCGAGCCGGTCCTGCGTGCTGATCGGCTCCGCCATGATCTCGCGGAGCTTGCGGAGCAGAACGCGCGGACCGCCGGGAGCACTCCTCATCGGCAGGGCCACATCTCCTTCGGCGGCCGGGCGCGCGGCCCGGCGGGGTCGATGCGCGCGCGATCGGCGCGCGCCGCGTTCGTCGCGTCCGTCCTCAGGCCGCGTCCAACCCGTATAGCGAGTGGAGCGTGCGCACGGCAAGCTCGGTGTAGGCCGCGTCGATCAGCATGGAGAACTTGATCTCGGAGGTGGTGATGGCGCGGATGTTGATGCCCTTCTCGGCGAAGGCCTTGAAGGCCTTGGCGGCGACGCCGGCATGGCTGCGCATGCCCACCCCGATGGCGGAGACCTTCACCACGTCGGTGGCGCCCGCGAGCGACTCGTAGCCGATCGCCGGTTGGCGTTCCTCGAGCAGGGACCTCGCGCGGGCGTAGTCGCCGGCCGGGACGGTGAAGGTGATGTCCGTCGTGGTCTGGTCGCGGGAGACGACCTGGATGATCATGTCGACGTTGATGCCGGCCTCGGCCAGGGGCACGAAGATGGCGGCGGCGACGCCCGGCGTGTCCGCCACACGCCGCAGCGTGATCTGGGCCTCGTCCTTGGAATAGGCGATGCCGGTGACGGTCTGCTGTTCCACGATGTCCTCCTCGTCACAGATCAGCGTGCCGGGCTTGGGGTCTGCGGGGTCGTCGAAGCTGGAGCGCACGTAGGTCTTCACGCCGTAGAGCATGGCGAGCTCGACGGAGCGCACCTGCAGCACCTTGGCGCCGAGGCTCGCCATCTCGAGCATCTCCTCGTAGGAGACCTTGTCGAGGCGCCGCGCCTTCGGGACGATGCGCGGATCGGTGGTGTAGACGCCGTCCACGTCGGTGTAGATGTCGCAGCGCTCCGCGTCGAGCGCCGCGGCGAGCGCCACCGCGCTCGTGTCCGAGCCGCCGCGGCCGAGCGTCGCGATCCGCCCCGTCGGGGCGTGCACGCCCTGGAAGCCGGCCACCACCGCGACCTCGCCGCGCTCGGCGAAATGGGAGAGGATCTTCGACCCGTCGATGCGCTCGATCCGCGCCGCGCCGTGCGCGCCGGAGGCCTCGATGGGGATCTGCCAGCCCTGCCAGGAGCGGGCCGGGACGCCCATGGATTGCAGGACGATGGCGAGGAGCCCCGACGTCACCTGCTCGCCGGAGGCGACCACGGCGTCGTACTCGCGGGCGTCGTGGATGGCGGAGGCCTCGCGGCACCAGCCGACGAGCTCGTTGGTCTTGCCGGCCATGGCCGAGACCACCACGGCGACGTCGTAGCCCGCCTTCACCTCCCGCTCGACATGCCGCGCCACGTTGCGGATCCGCTCCAGATCCGCAACCGAGGTGCCGCCGAACTTCATCACCAACCGGGGCATGGGGCCTCGCCTCGCTGTCCGCACCGCGCGCGCCCCGGGCGGGCCGCAGGGGGGCGTCGCGCGCGAGGCGCCCCTCCCATGACGCCGCGCGCGAGGCCTGTCAACGCGCGGGCGTTTCGGGAAAGGCTGTCGCTGCGCGAGGGCCGGACCCGCGTCGACCCGGCCCGCCTGCCGGCTCAGCCCTTGGTCAGCGCCGCGATCGCGGCGCGCAGCCCGTCGGCGAGCTCCGGATCCTCCAGCCCGTAGGCGAGGTTCGCCACCAGGAACCCGAGCTTCGAGCCGGTGTCGTGGGTCGTGCCGTCGTAGCGCATGCCGTGGAAGTCCTGGCGGCCCATCAGCGTCTTCATCGCGTCGGTGAGCTGGATCTCGCCGCCCGCGCCCGTCTCCTGCGTCTCCAGGATCTCGAAGATCTCGGGCTGGAGGATGTAGCGGCCGGAGATCATCAGGTTCGAGGGCGCGTCCTCCACCTTCGGCTTCTCCACCATGCCGGCGATCTCGAAGGTCCGGCCGTAATCCTGCTTCACCGAGAGGATGCCGTACTTGGAGGTCTCCTCCATCGGCACCTCCTCGGCGGCGATGATGTTGCCGCCGTGGCGCTCGTAGGCCTCGAGCATCTGCGTCATGCAGCCCTTGGAGAGCATGTCTGGCAGGATCACCGCGAAGGGCTCGTCGCCGACGATCTCGCGGGCGCACCAGACGGCGTGGCCGAGCCCGAGCGGGGCCTGCTGGCGGGTGAAGCTCGTCGCGCCGGCCTTCGGCAGGTCGGCCTTCAGGCCGTCCAGCGCCGGCTTCTTGCCGCGGGCCTCCAGCGTCGCCTCCAGCTCGTAGGCGATGTCGAAATGGTCCTCGATGGCGCTCTTGTTGCGGCCGGTGACGAAGACGAAGTGCTCGATGCCCGCCGCGCGCGCCTCGTCGACGACGTGCTGCACCACGGGCCGGTCGACCACCGTCAGCATCTCCTTGGGGACGGCCTTGGTCGCGGGCAGGAACCGCGTGCCGAGACCGGCGACGGGCAGGACGGCCTTACGGATGCGCTTCATGGCGTCGGATACCTCGCAATTCGTCTGTCTTCGGTCCGTGTCTCGGGCGGCCGAGGGGCGGCCGTCCGAGCTCGGGCGTAACGGCGAGGGGTCGGCGGGGGTTGCGCGCCGCGCCGGCTCGCCGGCGCGACGACAATGCCTCAGCCCCGAGCGGGACGCAAAGGCGCGGCGTCACGGCTCGGCGCCGCCGGCACCGCGAGCCCGACCTTGGCGCGCCGCATCACGACCGAGGTGGTGAAGCGACGCACGTTGCCGCCCTCGAAGAACAGCCGCTGCGTCATGGCCTCGTAGTCCGCCATGTCCCGCGCCGTGCACACGAGGCAGAAATCGGCCGCGCCGGTGACGTAGTAGCATTGCTGCACCAGCGGCTCGCGCAGGGCCGCGCGCTGGAAGGCGTCGAGCTTGTCGGCGCGCTCGTCCTCCATCTCGACCATGACGACGAGCGTGAGCGGGCGGCCCACCTTGGCGGGGTCGACCAGGCCGACCTCGCCGACGAGGACGCGCCCCTCGCGCAGGCGCCTGAGCCGCCGCTGCACCGAGGCGGGGGAGAGGCCGGTGCGCTCGGCGAGGACGTCGATGCGCACGCGCGCGTTCTCCTGGAGCGCCTCGAGGATGATCGCGTCGCTCGGGGAGATGGGCATGGTGCGGGTCCTGCATCATAATAGGTGGCGTTCGTGCGCCGCTACGATCGGCTTCCGTCAGGAGTCGACACACGGCGATCGGGTTTCTGCCCTACTCTGAGGACATGATGCAAGCCTCCTTCCCACCGGACGTTACCGTGCCGCTGAGCCTGCTCGCGGCCTGCCCGGCCTACGGGCCGACGCCGTTGCGCCGGCTCGCGGGCCGGGCCGGCCCCGCGGCCATGGCCAAGGACGAGACCGGCCGGATGGGGCTCGGATCCTTCAAGGCTCTCGGCGGCGTCTACGCCGTCTTCCGCATCCTGGCCGACGGCGCCGGCCTGCCGGCGCACGCGGAGACCGCGACCGCGCCGGCGTTCCGGCGGCACGCGGCGGAGACCACCTTCGTCTGCGCCTCCGCGGGCAATCACGGCCTCTCGGTCGCCGCCGGGGCCGCCCTGTTCGGCGCGGCCGCGCGCGTCCACCTCGCGGCGACCGTGCCCGAGAGCTTCGCGGCGCGCCTGCGCGCGAAGGGGGCCGCCGTCGTCCGCTCCGGGGAGACCTACGAGGAGAGCGTCGCGGCCGCGATCGCGGACGAGGCGGAGACGGGGGCCGTCCACCTCGCCGACGGCTCCTGGCCCGGCTACGTCGAGCGGCCGGCTCTGGTGATGGAGGGCTATTCCGTCATGGCCGAGGAGCTGCGCGTCGCCTTCGCGGCGTCCGGCGTCTGGCCGACGCACGTGTTCCTTCAGGCCGGGGTCGGGGGCATGGCCGCCGCGGTCGCCGACGCCGTTCGGCGACGCTGGGCCGTCCAGCCGGAGATCGTGGTCGTCGAGCCCCGGGCCGCGGCCTGCCTCACGGCCAGCGCCGCGGCGGGCCGGCCGGTCCGCGCCGAGGGCCCGGTCTCGTGCATGGGGCGCCTCGACTGCAAGGAGCCGTCGATCCTCGCAGTGGACCTGCTGCGCCAGGCCGGCGTGCGCTATGCCCAGGTCGACGACGCGGCGGCCGAGGCCGCCTGCGCCGCGCTCGAGGCGCTGGACGTGCGCACGACGCCCTCCGGCGCGGCCGGCTACGCCGGACTGCTCGCGCGCGATCTGCCCGGCGCGGCGCGCGCCCTCGTCGTCGTCAGCGAAGGACGCGCGTGATGACCTCCGACGCCCCGCCGCCTCCGAGCGCCGCCATGCGCCCCGCCACACCCGCCGCGACGCTGCCGATCCTGCGCTTCGGCGATCCGCGCCTTGAGCGCGTCTGCGCCCCCGTTCCCCTGGACGCGGACCCGGCCCTCCTCGCCGCGCAGGCAGAGGCGATGCTCGCGACGATCCACGCCTTTCGCGCGCGGCACGGCTGGGGCCGCGCCATCGCCGCGCCCCAGGTCGGGATCCTGTCGCGGATCGTGGCGCTCGCCATCGACGGCGTCGAGACCGTGATGCTCGATCCCGAGATCGTCTGGCGCAGCGACGCGCGCCGCGAGCTCTGGGACGACTGCATGAGCCTGCCCGAGATCGCGGTGCGCGTGCTGCGCCGCGCTTCGGTGACCGTGCGCTATCGCGACCTGTCCGGCCGGGAAGCCGCCTTCGAGCGCGCCTCGCCCGACCTGTCCGAGCTGCTCCAGCACGAGCTCGACCATCTCGACGGCGTGCTGATGACCCGCCGCATGTCGCCCGGGACGCCGATCGTCGCGCACGAGAACCGCGCGCTCGCGCTCGCGCCGTCCCCCCACCCCGAGGAGTGATCGAGCCGTGACCATGCAGACCCGCCAGTTCATCGTCGACGTCCCCGGCGTGCCTCCTTCGCCGTCCCCGATCTCCAACGCCGTGGTGGTGGCGAACACCTGCTGGATCTCGGGGCAGCTCGCCGTCTACGACGACGGCTACCGGCCCGGAACGGCGCGCGAGGAGGCGGCGCGCGCCTTCGATCTCGTCTTCCGCATCGCCGCGCAGGCGGGTTTCGGGCGCGAGGACATCGTCTACGTCGACATCGCCTTCGCCGATCTGGACGATCTCAAGGAGGTGAACGTGCTCTACGGGGAGCTGTTCGCGGCGCGCCCGGCCCGCACCGTCTACCAGGCCGCCCGGCTGCCCTTCGGCGCGAAGGTCAAGGTCCAGGCCATCGCCGCGCGGGAGGCGCCATGAGCGCCACCGCCGGAGGCGCCGGTCCGCCGACGGGCGGCCCGGACCCGCGCGAGGCGCGCTGGGCGCGCCTGCAGGCGGCCATGCACGCCGCCCGGCTCGACGCTCTCCTGGTGAGCAACATCGCGAATTTTCGGTACCTGACCGGCCATGCGCCGCCGATCGCGGTCGCGCCCACGCGGCCGTGGTACGCGGTCCTGCCTCTCGCCGGCGCGCCGATCGCGATCGTCCCGGATCTCGGGCGCGCGGACTTCCAGCTGGACGGTCGCTGCGCCCGGCTCGAATCCTGGCCGAGCCCGGCGATCGGACGGCCGGAGGGCGTCGACCTCGTCGCGGCGGCGATCCGCGGCCTGCCGCGTCGCTTCGGGCGCGTCGGCGCCGAGCTCGGCCCCGAGACGCGGCTCGGCACGACGAGCGACGACATGCGCGTGCTCGTCTGCGCCCTCGCCGGCATGGAGATCGTCGACGCGGCCCGGCTGATCTGGGACGTCCGCGCGGCCAAGGACGCCGACGAGATCGCCCGGATCTCGGCGGCCGCGGCGGCGGCGCAGGCCGCCTACGACGGGCTTCCCGACCTCCTCGCGGAGCCGGCAGCCCGGACGGAGCGGGGGCTGCACCGCCGCTTCCAGCAGGCCTGCCTCGCGGCGGGGGCGGACGCGGTCCCCTATCTCGCGATCGGCAGCGGCCCCGGCGGCTACGACAGTCTCACCCGTGGCCCGATCGACCGTGCGCTGGGCCCCGGCGACGTCGTCGGCCTCGACACGGGGGTCGTGTCGGGCGGCGCGTGGAGCGACTTCAACCGCAACGTCGCGATCGGCGCGGCCTCCGACGCGGTCCGCGCCCTGCACCGGCGCCTGCATCGCGCGACCGAGGCCGGCATGGCCGCCCTGCGGCCCGGGACCCGGGCCTGCGACGTGTGGCGCGCCGTCGCCGCGGCCCTCGAGGTCCCGGCGAGCGCGATCGGCCGCTTCGGTCACGGCGTCGGGCTGGACTACACCGAGCCGCCGTCGATCCATCCCGACGACGAGACGCCGCTACGCGCCGGGATGGTCGTCGCGGTGGAGCCGAGCCTCGGCTTCACCCGCCCGGACGGCCGCCCGGCGCTGCTCGTTCTCGAGGAGCTGTGCCTGATCGAGCCCAACGGGGCGCGGCTCCTGTCCCGGCGCGAGGAGGCCGAGATCGTCGTCGTCTCGTGATCCGCCGGGGCGGGGCCTTAAGCGCATCTTCACCATGATCTGGTCGCTTTGTGCCGACTTGGTTAAGATGCCTTCCCGAAAGCGACCCCCGTCATGCCGAAGACCGCCCGCGCCCGTCGTCTCTCACCCGCAGCCGCGGCCCTCGTCGCGGCGCTGCTTCCGCTCGGCGGCTGCGCCATGGCCGGCGCCGAGAGCGGGGTCGGCGAGACGATCGGGGTGTCGACCGCGAGCCTGAGCCAGGCCGCCCCCCGGGAGGGCGTGCCGCAGGTCGACTTCGGGTCCTACGTCGAGAGCCTCTGGCCGAAGGCGCAGGCGCGCGGCGTCTCGCGCGCCACCTTCGACACGGCGTTCCGTGGCGTGAGCCCCAACCCGCGCATCATCGAGCTCACCCGCCGCCAGTCGGAGTTCACCCGGCCGATCTGGGAATACCTCGACAACGCCGTCGGCGCCGAGCGCGTGCGGCTGGGCGAACGCGCCCGGGCGCAATACGCCTCGGTGCTCTCCTCGGTCGAGCGCGCCTACGGCGTGCCGCAGGCGATCGTGCTCGGCGTCTGGGGCATGGAGACCAATTTCGGCGGCTTCACCGGCGACATGGACGTGATCCGCTCGCTGGCGACGCTCGCCCATGTCCGCCATCGCGGCGACTTCTTCGAGACCGAGCTCCTCACCGCGCTCGAGATCCTTCAGGAAGGCAAGATCGGCCGCGACGCCCTGAAGGGCTCCTGGGCCGGCGCCATGGGCCACACCCAGTTCATGCCGACGAGCTACATGCGCTATGCGGTGGACGGCGACGGCGACGGCCGGCGCGACATCTGGCGCTCGATCCCCGACGCGCTCGCCTCCACCGCCAATTACCTGCGCGAGCACGGCTGGCGCCCGGGCGAGGTCTGGGGGCTGGAGGTGGTGCTGCCGCAGGGCTTCGACTACGCCCAGCGCCGGATGCCGCTCTCGGCCTGGGCCGCCGCGGGCGTGCGCCCGGCGGCCGGAGGCGCGCTGCCGGCCGGCGGCGAGGCGAGCCTGTTCCTGCCCGCCGGCGCACGCGGGCCGGCCTTCCTCGTCACCGGCAATTACGACACGATCAAGGACTACAACTCCTCCGACAGCTACGCCATGGGCGTGGCGCTGCTCGGCCAGCGCCTCACCGGCGGCGGCGGCGTGCGCGGCGAATGGCCGCGGAGCGAGCGCATGCTCGACACCGCCGAGCGCAAGGAGCTGCAGACGCGTCTCGCCGGTCTCGGCCTCTACGACGGCACGGTGGACGGCAAGATCGGCTCGATGACGCGCGAGGCGGTGCGCCGTTTCCAGCTCTCGCGCGGGCTCACGCCGGACGGCTATGCCGACGTCGCCGTCCTGCAGGCGCTGAGAGGACGCTGAGCCGGGGATGATCCGGGCCGGGGAGGGCCCATATCGGGGTGATGATCGCACGACTCTCGACCAGATCCCTCCTCTCCGCGCTCGCGGCCGCCCTGCTCGCGCTCGCGCCGGTCGCGGCGTCGGCGCAGGATACGGGCGAGGCCCGGCAGATCTGGCTCGAGATCTTCACGGCGCCCACACCCCAGCAACAACCGGAAGCGAGCCCGCAGCGCCAGCGCCAGCGCCGGACGACGCGTCCCGCAGCCCCGGCGGCGGCGGATCCGGCGCCGTCGGCGCAGATCGCCGAGCCCGCCGGCCCGGTCGAGGTGACGACGCGCATCGTCGTCTTCGGCGATTCGCTCGCCACCAATCTCGGCGACGGGCTCGCGGCCGTCCTCGAGGACCAGCCGCAGGTCGAGGTCGTCACCCGCTCCCGCGGCTCCTCGGGCCTCGTGCGCGACGACTATCACGATTGGGAGGCCGCGATCGAGCCGTTCCTGGCCGGCGAGGACCCCTTCGACATCGGCGTGGTCATGGTGGGCCTCAACGATCGGCAGGATCTCGTCGTCGACGGTGAGCGGCTCGACCGTCTCACCGATCCGTGGAAGGAGGCCTACGCCGCGCGCGTCGACGCCATCCTCGCACGCTTCGATGCGGCAGACGTCCCGCTCGTCTGGGTGGGGCTGCCGCCGATGAGCTCGTCGCGGCTCTCCACCGACCTGCAAGCCCTCAACGAGATCGTGCGCAACCGCGTGCAGCGCGCCGATGGGATCTTCGTCGACATCTGGCAGGGCTTCGTCGACGACGACAACCGCTACGCCCCGAACGGGCCGACGCTCGAGGGCCAGATCGGCCGCCTGCGCGCCGGCGACGGCATCCACTTCACGCCGCCGGGCGCGCGCAAGGCGGCCCATTTCGCCGATGTGGAGATTCGCCGCCTGATCGGCCGCGGCCCGGCGGAGGTCGCGCCGGCCCTGCCCGTCGGCGCCGACCTGCTCGCCGACGAGGCGGTGGACCTCGAGGACCTCACGGTCGACGAGATCGTGGCGCGGCTCACCGGCATCGGGCTGTCGCGAGAGGCGGATCCCGGCGGCGACGGGATTTCGGGTCCTGTGTCTCCGGCGCCCGTGGTCGGCCCGGTCCTGCCCCTCACCGGCGTCGAGCGGACGCCGGGCGCGGCGCTCGCCCGCGAGCGCCCGCCCACGGACCGCGCGACCCGGCTCCTGAACGAGCGCGTTCTCGCCGACGGCGTGGCCCCGCCCCCCGTTCCCGGGCGGGCGGACGACTTCACATGGCCACGCGAGACTCCCCCGCAGCCCTGACTGCGCGCGGGTGTTGCATTGCATTTAGCGTTTCTTAGCGGGCGTGGCGTAGGGTCTCGGCATGAGCACTGCGACCCACCACGTCGACGAGCACCGCGGCGCGCCGCGCCGGCGCACGCTGATGTCCGCGCAGATCCGCTATTCCGGCGGCGCGGTGACGGCGGATTGCGTCGTGCGCAACATTTCCGACACGGGCGCGAAGATCGACGTCTCGGCGGGCATCGTCCTGCCCGAGCGATTCGATCTCGTGATCCCGCAGAAGAACGTGGTGCATGCCTGCGAGCTGCGCTGGCGCCGCGCCGCCGAGGCGGGCGTCGCCTTCCTGGACGCGACCGGCCAGGCCGGCGCGACCGGGGCGCCGGCCGCCCTGACGCCGCGCACCACGCCGACCGAGGATGCGCTGAAGGCCCGGATTCGGCAGCTCGAGGAGGAGAACGCCCGGCTGCGCGGCCGCATCGTCGAGCTCGGCGGGGCCTGAGCGGCAGGCTCCACCATCCTCGCACAAGCTCCCGGCCCCATCCTGCGTGACGGATCACGCATCACGGGGCGCATCAGCCATGGCGAAAGCGATCGCGGCCGCGGGGCCGTCGAACACTCGGGGGCTGCGCGACATCGGCTTCGCGCTCGGCATCGTCGTCATCCTGACGATCCTCTTCCTGCCGATCCCCGCCTTCCTGATCGACATGGGACTCGCGCTCTCCATCGCGCTCTCGGTGCTGATCCTGATGGTGGCGCTGTGGATCCAGAAGCCGCTCGAGTTCTCGGCCTTCCCCACCGTGCTCCTCATCGCCACCATGCTGCGGCTGTCGCTCAACATCGCGACGACGCGGATGATCCTCTCCGATGGCGACCAGGGCGGCGCGGCGGCGGGCTACATCATCGACGGCTTCTCGCGCCTCGTGATGTCGGGCGACTTCGTCATCGGCCTCGTGATCTTCTTCATCCTGGTGACGGTGAACTTCGTCGTCATCACCAAGGGCGCGACCCGCATCGCCGAGGTCGGCGCGCGATTCACCCTCGACGCCATCCCCGGCAAGCAGATGGCCATCGACGCCGACCTCTCGGCCGGGCTGATCGACGACAAGGAGGCGCAGCGCCGCCGGCGCGAGCTCGAGGAGGAATCGTCCTTCTTCGGCGCCATGGACGGCGCCTCCAAGTTCGTGCGCGGCGACGCCATCGCCGGGCTGATCATCACCGCCATCAACCTGTTCGGCGGCATCGTCATCGGCACGACCCGCCACGGCATGGAGCTCGGGGACGCCGCGGACGCCTTCGTCAAGCTGTCGGTCGGCGACGGCCTCGTCACCCAGATCCCGGCGCTGATCGTCTCGCTCGCCGCGGGCCTCCTCGTGTCGAAGGGCGGCACCCGCGGCTCGGCCGAGGAGACGGTGACCACCCAGCTCTCGGGCTATCCGCGTGCGCTCGTCGTCGCCGGCGGCGTCATGCTGCTGCTCGCCGTGACGCCGGGGCTGCCGTTCTTCCCCCTGATGCTGCTGGCCCTCGTTCTGGCCTTCGGCGCCTGGGCCATCCCGCGCAGGATCAAGGCCGAGGCGGTCGAGCGCGAGATGCTGAAGCTCGAGGAGGAGGCGCGCGTCGAGGAGGAGCAGAAGGATTCGGTGAAGGAGCAGCTGCGCACGCCCGAGATCGAGCTCGTGCTCGGCAAGCAGCTCTCGGCCGAGCTGCTCACCGCCCACGGCGAATTGGCGCACCGCGTCTCCAAGATGCGCCGCAAGTTCGCCAAGCAGTACGGCTTCGTCGTCCCCGAGATCAAGCTGACCGACTCGCTCACCCTCCCGCGCAAGGGCTACGAGATCAAGATCCACGGCACCACCATCGCCGCGAGCGACTTGCGCATCGGCGAGGTGATGGTCATCACGTCGGGCGGCAAGCCGGACGTGCCCGGCGACGAGGCGCGCGAGCCCGCCTTCGGCATGCCCGCCATGTGGATCGCCGAGAGCTACGCGGCCGAGGCCAAGCGCGAGGGCTTCCCGCCCATCGACAACCTCTCGGTCCTGCTCACCCACCTCTCCGAGGTGATCCGCAACAACCTGCCGCAGCTCCTCTCCTACAAGGACATGCGCGCGCTGATCGACCGGCTGGACCCCGAGTACAAGCGCCTCATCGACGACATCGTGCCCTCGCAGATCTCCTATTCGGGGCTGCAGGGCGTGCTCAAGCTGCTGCTCGCCGAGCGCGTCTCGATCCGCAACCTCAACCTCATCCTCGAGGCCATCGCCGAGATCGCGCCGCACGTGCGCCGCTCCGAGCAGGTGGTCGAGCACGTGCGCATGCGCATGGCCCAGCAGATCTGCGGCGACCTCACCGAGGGCGGCTCCCTGCGGGTGCTGCGGCTCGGCAATCGCTGGGATCTCGCCTTCCACCAGTCGGTCAAGCGCGACGCCAAGGGGGAGGTCGCCGAGTTCGACATCGATCCGCGCCTGCTCGAGGAGTTCGGCCAGGCCGCCTCCGCCGCGATCAAGCAGCGCCTCGAGCAGGGCCGGCCCTTCGCGATCGTCACCGCGCCGGACGCGCGGCCCTACGTGCGCATGGTGATCGAGCGGCTGTTCCCGACCCTGCCGGTTCTCAGCCACGTCGAGATCCCCCGCGGCGTCGATATCGAGAGCCTGGGGACGATCGGGTGAGCCTGCTCTCTCCGGACCTGATCCTTTCGGTGTTCCTGGTGTTCTGCCGCATCGGGGCGTGCCTGATGCTGATGCCGGGCTTCGCCTCGCTGCGCGTGCCGACGCAGGTGCGGCTCTTCGTGGTGCTCGGCGCCACCTTCGCGCTGGCGCCGGTGGTGACGCCGACGATCCTGCCCGTGGTCGCGAACGCCTCGAATCCCGGGCTCCTGGCGCTCGTCCTCACCGAGATATTGATCGGGGCGCAGATCGGCGTGATCGGACGCATCTTCTATCTCGCCCTCCAGACCATGGCGCACGCCAGCACCATGCTGATCGGCTTCGCGCCCATGCCGGGCGCCGTGATCGACGAGATGGAGCCGATCCCGCCGCTCTCCTCGCTGGTGATGCTCTCGGCCACCGCGCTCCTGTTCATCACCAACCTGCATTGGGAGATCTTCCGCGGTCTCGTGATCTCCTACGAGACGATCCCGCTGCTGACCGGCTTCGACCCGCGGCTCGCCCTCGTCGGCCTCTCCGATCGGATCGGGGAAGCCTTCCTCCTGGCGCTGCGGATCGCGAGCCCGTTCGTGGTCTTCGCCTTCCTCGCGAATTTCGCGCTCGGGGTGATGAACAAGCTCGCCCAGCAGATCCCGATCTACTTCGTCGCCCTGCCGGCGGTGCTCTTCGCCGGGCTGATCGTGTTCTACTTCCTCGCCGGCGAGTTCCTGGCCCTCTTCGTCGCCGGCTTCGCGGACTGGCTGAGGACGGGGTGACGGGGATGGCGACAGGCACGTCCGTCATCCCCGGCGGAAACGCCGCCAGGCGTTTCCGGGAAGGGGACCCAGCGCAAGACAGTGCGCCGAAGGCGCGCCTTCGCCGCCGACCAGGCGGCTGGACGCCGCCGAGCGCCGGGGCTTCGCCCCGAAGATGTCGTGCTGGGTCCCCTTCCCCTCCGGTCGCTTCGCGACTTCCGGCCGGGGATGACACCGCACCTGCGCCACCGAAGGCCGCGCCATGACCGACGCCCGCGCGCGCGCGAAAGCGCTCTCCCGCATCGCCGCCGTGCAGGCGCAGAAGCGCCGGCTGGAGGAGTGGAAGCTCGCCGATTTCCATCGGCGCGCCCGCGCCGTCGCGGAGGCCGAGGCGCAGACGCTCGCGGCCATGGGCGAGGGCTCGGCCCTGCACGGGCTCTTCGTGGCCCAGGCGGCGAAGCGGCTGGACAGCCTCGGGCGCCAGCGACGCAGCCTGGAGGGAGCGATCGAACGCCAGGGCGAGGCCGTGCGCGCGGAGGCGCGCCGCGAGAAGGCCGCCGAGGCGCTTCTCGCCGACGCGGCGCGCCGCGCCGAGGAGGAGCGCCGCCGCCGCGCGGATCTCGAGATCCTCGAGGCCATGCTCGCCCGCGACGCCGCCGAGCCCGGCCCGCTCTAGGCGCAAGCCTGGCGTAAGCGCCTCGCGCTAGCCTCCTCGCCGATGATCCGCAGTTGACCCGTTGGGCCGAGGAGGACCAGAGCCGTGACGATCAGCCCGCCCTCAGACATCGTTCTCGAGGTGGCCCGCGCCGCCGACCCGACGAAGCTCGCCGCCGCCACCGAGCGGCTGCGCGAGATCGCCGAGTCGCGCGGCCGCGACACGGACGGCTTCGGCGCCGCCGTGGCCGAGGTCTCGGCCCCGCCGGCCGCCCCGGCGGCCCCGCTGCCGCCCTTCGATCCGGACCGGGCGCGGGTGCGGCTCGCCAATCTCGAGACGGTCGGCGCCCCGCCGCCGCGCCCGATCGGCGTCGGGCCGGATCTTCCCGCGGCGGAGCTTCCCGCGGCGCGCCCCGCGCCGGCGCAGGACAGCCCCGCCGTCCAGTTCGAGGCGCAGCTCCTCGGCCAGGTGGTCGAGACCCTGATGCCGGACGCGCCGGCGCTCTACGGCGACGGCTCCGCCGGCTCGATCTGGAAGGGCTTCCTCGCCCAGGAGATCGGCGCCGAGCTCGCCCGCGCCGGCGGGATCGGCGTCGCCCAGGCCGTGGCCGCGGCCCATCCCCAGCTCGACCAGGTGAACGCCGCCAAGGCGACGCTGTGGCCGGAGCACGCCTCGCAGGCCGCCGCCGAGGACGCCCGCGGCGGCTACTTCACCGGCTTCTACCGCATCTGACGCAAGGACGATCATGACCGAATTCGCCACCGACCTCGATCCGTCAGACGCGCCCGCGCCGGACGCGCCGCCGACGACCGCCCTCGTCGCGCTCCCCGAGCCCGCCCCGCTGAACCCGGCCTATGGCGACGCGAGCGCGATGATCGCCGCCATCGACCGGCTGGAGGGCGTGCTCGCGCACGAGACGGCCGCGCTCGGGCGCCTCTCCACCGCCGAGCTGAAGGAGCTCAACCGCCGCAAGAGCCTGTGCCTGCTCGAGTTCACCCGCGCCGCGCGGCCGCTCGCCGAGCAGACCGTGTCCGAGGCGCTCCGCCTTAGGCTCGAGCGCCTGCGCGGGGCGATCGCGCGCAACCAGGCCGTCGTCACCACGCATCTGGAGGCCGTGCGCGAGATCGCCGGCACCATCGCCGGGGCCATCGAGGCGCGCGATCACGACGGCACCTATACCGCGGGCGCCCGCATCCGGAGCGCCGCGCGATGACCCGCCTGCTCGTCGCGGGCCTGTGGCTGTGCGCCATCGTGTTCGTGTCCTCGCACCTGACGGCGGACTGGCGCGCGCAGCGCCTCGCCGAGGCGTCTGCCGAGCCGACCTATTTTCGCGGGGTCTCCTACGAGAAGACCCGGCCGATCTCCGTGCCGATCCTGCGCGAGGGCGCCATCACCGGCTACGTGATGGCGCAGTTCGTCTATACGATCGATTCCGAGGACCTGCGCACCCTGCGCGTGCCGCCGGAGAGCTTCATCCTCGACGAGACCTTCCAGCGCCTGTTCGCCGACGAGAGCATCGATTTCGCGAACCTGCGCGCCTTCGACATGCGCGCCTTCCTGGGCGAGCTGACCGGGGCGGTGAACGCCCGCATCGGCCAGGACGTGGTGCGCGAGCTGATGGTGGAGGAATTCAATTTCGTCAGCCCGGAGCAGGTCCGCGAGGGCTGATCCCGGCGTCCCCGAGTGCCGAGCCCGGGCCGTCACCAGCCCGGGCTTCGTCGTATTCGACTCGAATTATCCGCGCTTGCGGGCAGCCTAACAGAGTGTTTCTCGCACCCGTGAATCGCCGCTAAATTGAATTCATCTTTGATCTTTACGGGGTAAGAGCCCCTTGACTTTATTAATGATTGCCTTCCGCGATCATGGACTTAGCCGTTGCTCCCAGGCTGCTACGGACATACCCATAGATGTACCGTGAAACGGGGGTGCTAACCGTGTACATCATCGTCGACGAACGAGAGCTGGTCACGACCGGCTATCGATCCGGCTTCGACCGCGAAGGCGTGTCGGCCGTCGGGTTCGGGCCGGAGGACTTCAACGAGTGGATTTCGGGCGCGGCCGAGGAGGATCTCGGCGCCGTCGAGGCCATCCTCATCGGGGATTGCCGCGAGCGCGAGACCCTGCCGCGGATGGTCAAGAGCCGCTGCCGGGCGCCCGTGATCGCCATGAACGACACCCATTGCCTCGAGCAGACGCTCGGGCTCTTCGCCGCCGGCGTCGACGACGTCGTGCGCAAGCCGGTGCACGTGAAGGAGATCATGGCCCGGGTCGGGGCCTTCAACCGCCGCGTCGTCGTGCGCGCGCCGGAGCCCGAGGCCGCCAGGGGCGAGCACGACATGCAGGTCTTCTTCGACGGCCGCGACCCGATCGTCGCCGGCGAGGTGCTGACCCTGCCCCGGCGCGAGCGCCGGATCCTCGAGTACCTCTTCAAGAACAAGGGCAAGCGCGTCCAGCGCGAGCAGATCTTCTCGGCCGTCTACGGCGTCTTCAACGAGAACGTCGACGAGGCCGTGGTGGAGAGCCACATCTCGAAGCTGCGCAAGAAGCTGCGCGGTCGGCTGGGCTACGACCCGATCGATTCCAAGCGCTACCTCGGCTACATGTTCGCCTGACCGTTTTTTCACGACACCCACGGCCGTTCGGGCCGGTTGCCTTTCATCCATCGCATTTCGCATCACGGACTGGTCTCAGCGCTCACGCGCATCCCGGGACGACGTTCCCGAGCCGCAGATCTCATCGACCGCGCATCGCGTCCCCTTCGGGGACTCCCGGCAGCTCCGCGACGAAGCAGGCCCCATTGCCCTCCGCCCGCGTATAGAGCGCCTCCCCCCCGTGCCGCCGCGCGATCTGGCGCACCAGCGACAATCCCAGACCCCAGCCGCCCGCCGCCTCCGAGCGGCCCGCGGGACGGTAGAAGGCCTCGAACACCCGCTCGGCCTCACCGTCCGGCAGGCCCGGCCCGTGATCGCGAACCCGGATCGTCGCGCCGCCGCCGGCGCGCGGCGCGACCTCGGCCTCGATCGGCGGGGCGCCGTGGCGGGCGGCGTTCTGAAAGAGATTGCGCACGAGCCGGCGCAGGAGACGGGGATCGCCGATCAATTCGGCCGGCGCCCCCGTCACGGCCGCATCGACCGCCGCGCCCTCCTCCGCCGCCAGCGCCAGGAGATCCACGGGCTCCGTCCGGTCGAGCCCGCCGACATGGTCGAGCCGGCTCGCGAGCAGGATCTCCTCCACCAGCGCGTCGAGCTCGCCGAGGCTCGTCACGATCTCGCGCTTGAGGTCCGGCCGCGGCGCCGCCTCGTAGAGGTCGATCGCCATGCGCAGGCGCGCCAGCGGCGAGCGCAGCTCGTGGCTGGCGTTGGCGAGGAGGGAGGCGTGCGCGCGCACGAGGCGCTCGACCGTCTCGGCCGCCGCGTCGAAGCTCTTCGCCACGGCCGCGACCTCGTCGGCGCCGGAAAGCCCGACGCGGGCGGAAAGGTCGCCTGCGCCCCAGGCCTCGACGCCGCTCCGCAGCCGCTCCAGACGGCGGGTCAGGTGGCGCACCACGGGATAGGCCACGAGCGCGATCAGGATCGCGACGATCGCGATGGGGACCAGCGGGTTGCGGTCGTCGTCGTGAGGATCGCCGTCGGGATCGTCGCGGCCGAAGCGGGCGTGGACCACGCGGCCGTCGGGCAGGGTGAAGACGAAGGCGCGCCGCTGGCCCGGAAGGCGCGGATCGCCGGCGAGGATGCGCCCGTCGGGGCCGACGAGGGCGAGATCGGCGCCGAGCGCGCCGGCGAGCCGTTCCAGCGTCGGGCCCGGATTCTCCGCGGGCAGCGTGCGCGCGAAGAAGGTGCGCCCGCGCTCGGCCCAGGGGCCCGCCTCGTTGGCGTTGGCGATGCGGAACACGACGGCGACCGCGATCGCGACGATCACCACCGCGGCGACGACGGTGAGGTAGATCTTCCAGAACAGGCTCAGGCCCCGGGGCAGGCGGACGCGGGGGGCCATCAGGCGCCCTCGTCCTGCACGCGGGCGAAGACGTAGCCCGCCCCGCGCACGGTGATGATCCGGCGCGGATGCTTCGGGTCGTCCTCGATGGCGGCGCGGATGCGCGAGACGTGGACGTCGATGGAGCGGTCGAAGGCCTCGAGCTCCGCCCCGCGGACGAGATCCATCAGCTGGTCGCGGGAGAGCACGCGGCCGGCGTTCTCGGCGAGCGCGACGAGAAGGTCGAACTGGTAGGAGGTGAGGCCGCGCTCCGTCCCGTCGACGCGCACCTGCCGCGCCCCGCGGTCGATCTCGAGCCGGCCGAAGCGCAGGGGCGCCGGGCCGGCGGGGGCGCCGATCCCGCCGCCGCGCCGGCGCAGCACGGCCTTGATCCGCGCGAGGAGCTCGCGCGGGTTGAAGGGCTTGGGCACGTAATCGTCGGCGCCGATCTCGAGCCCGACGATCCGGTCGAGCTCGTCGCCCTTGGCGGTGAGCATCACCACCGGCACGTCGGAGGCGGCGCGGATGCGCCGCAGGATCTCGAAGCCGTCGAGATCGGGCAGCATCACGTCGAGCACGACGACGGCGGGGGCCTTCCGGGCGAGAGCGGCGAGGCCGCCGGCGCCGGTGGCCTCGGCGCGGGCGGAAAAGCCGTTGCCGGCGAGATAGTCGCGCAGCATGCCCGACAGCCGGGTGTCGTCATCCACGATCAGCACCTCGTCGGGCATGTGCGCGTTGACCATGGGGTCTTCTCTCCTCGGCGGGTCGGCGCGCGCGGGCTCGCCGCGCGCGCCGGTCATCCTATCACCAGCGGCCCCAGCCGCGACGGTGCTCGCCCATCTCCTCGGCGAGCTCCGCCCGCTGCTCGGGCGTGAGCACGGCGGCGGCGTCGAGCATCGCCTCGAGGCCGCGGGCGGAGACCGCCTCCATCGTGGCGACCCGCTCGGCGCGCAGCGTCTCCGCCGCGGCGCGATCGAGCGTCTCGGCGCCGAGGATCTCGGCGAGCGCCTCGCGGGTGCCGCGGAACTCGCCGATCATCGGTGCGATGTCGGCCCGCGCCTCCTCGGCGATGGCCTTGACGCGCTCGATCTGCTCGGGGCTGGCGTCGACGTCCTCCAGCGTGCGCTCGAGCCGCCACTGCATGAACGCGGCCATGCGGCCGCCGTGCTCGCGCCCTTCTCCGAAGCGGGCCTCGTGCATCATGCCGCCCCGCGGGCCCTCGCCCGGGCCCGCGCTCATGGCGCCGTGCATCGGCCCCGCGCCCATCGCGGCGCGCTGGAGCATCGGGGCGGCGTCCTGCGCGGCGACGAGCCCGGCGCCGATCGCGCCCAGGCCCAGGACCGCGACGGTCCCGGCGAGGAGCGTGCGCGACAGGCGCGAGCGGGGGGTCTTCGGGGTCGGGGCGTCGGTCTCTTTGGTCATGGTGTCGTCTCCCGTGGGGGTCTGCAGCGTGTCGGCTGCGATGGAGAGACCATGGGGGAGCGACGTGAAGCGGAGTCGCGGGGTGTGTGAAGAAAGGTGAAGCCGCGCTGCCGCCGCGCGTGAGCCGCGTGTGGACGATGGTGCGGATTCCCGCGCGGCGGCCTTGGTCCCGCCCCGTCCGCGGCCTTACGATGCGCGGACGGAGCGAATCACCTCATGCCGGCAGCCGACGCGCTCAGATCCGACACGCCCCCGCCCCCCGCCGCCGTGCGGCGGCTCGATCCCGTGCTGGTCGACCGCATCGCCGCGGGCGAGGTGGTGGAGCGTCCCGCCGCGGCGGTGAAGGAGCTCGTCGAGAACGCCATCGATGCCGGCGCGCGGGCGATCGCGGTCGAGATCGAGGCCGGCGGGCGCCGGCTCGTCCGCGTCACCGACGACGGGCGGGGCATGTCGGAGGCGGATCTCGCGCTCGCGATCGAGCGCCACGCCACCTCGAAGCTGCCCGACGGCGACCTGATGGCCATCGCGACGCTCGGCTTTCGCGGCGAGGCGTTGCCCTCGATCGGCGCGGTGAGCCGGCTCACGATCACCACACGCGCGGCGAGCGCGCCGAGCGGGCTCGAGATCGTGGTCGACGCCGGCGCCAAGGGCGCGATCCGCCCCGCGCCCGGCGCGCAGGGCACGCGCGTCGAGGTCCGCGACCTGTTCGCGGCGACGCCGGCCCGGCTCAAGTTCCTCAAGTCCGATCGCGCCGAGGCCCTCGCCGTCGCGGACGTGGTCAAGCGCCTGGCCGTGGCCCATCCGCAGATCCGCTTCTCGCTCACGGGGGACGGCGTCGCCGGCCTGTCCTGCCCGCCGGAGCCCGACGGCCCGGAGGGCCTCGCCCGGCGGCTCGCCCGGGTGATCGGCCGCGACTTCGCCGAGAACGCGGCGCCGGTCGAGGCGGCGCGGGAGGGCTTCGCGCTGTCGGGCCTCGTCGGCCTGCCGACCTATCATCGTGGCACGGGCCAGGCGATCCATTTCGTCGTCAACGGACGACCGGTGCGCGACAAGCTGCTGCTCGGCGCGGTGCGCGGGGCCTATGCCGACGTCATGGCGTCCGACCGGCATCCGGCGCTCGCGCTCTTCATCGCCTGCGATCCGGCGACCGTCGACGTCAACGTCCATCCGGCCAAGACCGAGGTGCGCTTCCGCGATCCGGGCCTCGTACGGGCGCTGGTCGTCTCGGCGATCCGGGAGGCGCTGGCGCGCGCCGGCCACCGCGCCTCGACCACGGTGGCCGACCGTACGCTCGCGGCCCTGCGCCCGCATTCCGGCGCGAGCGTCCACGCCTGGACGCGCCCCCCCGCGCCGCGCCCGCTTCCGCTCGACCGCTCGTGGCAGGCGCCCGAAGGCTTCGCCGAGGCGGGCCAGGCCGGCTACGGCGCGCCGACGGCGCAGGCCGCCTTCGCCGGGATGACGCCTTCGGCCGACGCGCGCGCCGCGTGGCGCGAGCCGGACGCGCCCGTCCCGGGCGAGGTGGAGGGCGATCGGGAGGACCACCCTCTCGGCGCGGCCCGCGCGCAGCTGCACGAGACCTACATCCTCGCCCAGACCCGCGACGGAATCGTCCTCGTCGACATGCACGCCGCCCACGAGCGCCTCGTCTACGAGCGGCTCAAGCGCGAGCGCACCGGGGCCGGAATCGCTCGGCAGATGCTGCTGATCCCCGAGATCGTCGAGCTCGACCCCGCGGACGCGGCCCGCCTCGCCGACGCCGCGGAGGCGCTGGAGAGCGTCGGGCTCGCGCTCGAGAGCTTCGGGGCGGGCGCCGTCTGCGTGCGCGAGACGCCCGCGGCGCTCGGCCGGCCCGACGTGAAGGCGCTGGTGCGCGACCTCGCCGACGCGCTCGCCGAGAGCGAGGGGGAGGGCGACGCCGCCGACCCGCTGGCGCGCCGGCGCGACGCGATCCTCTCGCGCATGGCCTGCCACGGCTCGATCCGCGCCGGCCGGCGGCTCAAGCCCGAGGAGATGGACGCGCTGCTCCGCGAGATGGAGGCGACGCCGCTGTCGGGCCAGTGCAACCACGGCCGGCCGACCCATGTCGCGCTGAAGCTCGCCGACATCGAGAAGCTGTTCGGGCGGCGCTGAATGCATCGGCGTCTTTGCCCGCGACCCTCGCCGGCGCGGGAACCCGCGGTCGAGCGCGACGTTCCGGGAGGCTTCGGATCGGGAGGACAGCATGCGCGCTTCGACGACACCCGCCCTGACCGCCGCGTCGGCCTTCGCGGCATCGGCGATCCTGGGCGCCCCGCCGCAGGCCGCCGCTCAGGAGGCCGTCACCATCGCGGTCGCCGAGAGCGACCGCTACGGCTCGTACCTCGCGACGGCCGAGGGCCGGCCCGTCTACCTGTTCACGACGGATACGCGGGGCGCGGCCGACCAGGAGCCCCGGATCTCCTGCACCAGCGAGGCGTGCCTCGCGGCCTGGCCGCTGGTCACGACGCAGGGCGCGCCGCAGGCCGGGGAGGGCGTCGACGCCGCTCTCCTCGGAACCATGCGGGCCGAGAGCGGGACGGTCGTCACCTATGCCGGCTGGCCGCTCTACACGTTCGCCCGCGACGCCGGAGCGGACGCGCCGCAGGGCCAGGACATCGAGTCTTTCGGCGGCGAGTGGTATCTCCTCACCCCGCAGGGCGAGGAAGTGCACGCCGAGTGAGGCGACGCCTCGGCGCGCAGGCGCCGCGGGTCGGGGCGGGAGCGGCGATCGGACAGAGGACGGTCCCCAGGGTCGCGGCGCGGCCCGTTCCGCATGCGGGGCGTCCCCGGGTAGGCGCAGCCGCGGCTTCCCCCTAATCTCGGCCGCGACCCGACGAACGAGAGGACAGCATGACCGATGCGCCGGCGGACGCCGCAGACGTGGTCGCCTGGCACGCCCTGGCGTCGACCGAGGCCCTCGAGCGGCTCGACGCATCCGAAAACGGCTTGACCGAGGACGAAGCGGACCGGCGGCGCGAACGCTACGGCGAGAACGCCCTGCCGGAGAACGGCGGCGGCGAGGCGTGGCGCATCCTCCTCGGCCAGCTCCGCGATCCGCTGATCTACGTCCTCCTCGGCTCGACCGCGCTGGCCATCCTGACGGGCAAGGTGCTGGACGGCGCGGTGATCGGCGGGGTCGTCGTCCTCAACGCCCTGATCGGGTTCGTGCAGGAATATCGGGCGAGCCGCGCCATCGCCGCGCTCACCACGATGGTTCCCTCCGCCGTGGTGGTGACGCGCGCCGGCCGCAAGCGCTCCCTGCCGGCGGTGGAGCTCGTCCCGGGCGACGTCGTGCACCTGGAGGCGGGCGACCGCACGCCGGCGGATCTGCGCCTCTTGCGGGCCCGTGGGCTGATGATCGAGGAGGCGGCGCTCACCGGCGAATCGGCGCCGGCCGCCAAGGGGACCGATCCGGTCGAGGAGGACGCCGGCATCGGCGACCGCAGATCGATCGCCTACAGCGGCACGCTCGTCACGCGCGGCGCCGGGAGCGGCGTCGTCGTCGCCACGGGCGCGAGCACCGAGCTCGGCCGCATCTCCCGAATGCTGGGACAGGCGACCGACCTCGAGACGCCGCTCACGCGCCAGCTCGGCGTGATCGCGCGCTACATCGCCATCGCCATCGTCGTCGTGTCGATCCTCCTCCTCGGCGTCGGCCTGTGGCGCGGCTATCCGCTGGCGGACGCCGTGCTGGCCGCCGTGACGCTCGCGGTCGCGGCGATCCCGGAGGGCCTGCCGGCGATCGTCACCATCGCGCTGGCCATCGGCGTCCGCCGCATGGCGGGTCGCCAGGCGATCATCCGCAAGCTTCCGGCCGTGGAGACGCTCGGCTCGACGACGGTGATCTGCTCGGACAAGACCGGCACGCTCACCCGCAACGAGATGACCGTCCAGGTGCTCTGGACGCCCGGCGGCCTCTGGCGCCTGGGCGGCGTCGGCTACGCGCCCGAGGGCGATCTCTCCCGGGAGGACGGCGCGCTCGAGCCGGCGCCGCCGGGGGGCGTCGAGGCGCTCGTGCGCGCGGGCGCGCTGTGCAACGACGCGGCGCTGCGGCAGGACGCCGACGGCGGCTGGAGCATCGCCGGCGACCCGACCGAGGGCGCGCTCCTCACCGCCGCCGCCAAGCTCGGCCTCTCGCCGGACCGCGCGCGCGAGGAGCGCCCGCGCCTCGACGCCATTCCCTTCGCCTCCGAGCGGCAGTTCATGGCCACCCTCCACGCCGAGCCGGACGGGGGCCGCGCGATCTACGTCAAGGGCGCTCCCGAGGTGGTTCTGCGCCGCTGCGACGGGCCCGGGGACGGCCCGCTCGACGGCGCGCTCGACGTCGTCCACCGCATCGCCGCCGAGGGCATGCGCGTTCTCGCGGTGGCGGTGCGCCGACCAGAGAGCGTGCCGGACGATCTCGAGGAGGAGGACGTGGCGGGTGGCTTCACGCTCCTGGGCTTCCAGGGCATGATCGACCCGCCGCGCCCGGAGGCGCGCGACGCCGTGGCCGCCTGCAAGCAGGCGGGCATGGCGGTCAAGATGATCACCGGCGACCACGGCGCGACCGCCGCCGCCATCGGCCGGTCCCTCGGCCTCGCCGCGCCGGAGGGCGCCGTGCCCGGCTCGCGGCTGGAGGATCTCTCCGACGAGGAGATGCGCGACGTGGCGGCCCGGGCCGACGTCTTCGCCCGCGTCGCGCCGGAGCACAAGCTGCGGCTCGTCAAGGCGCTCCAGGCCGACGGCCACGTCGTCGCCATGACGGGGGACGGCGTCAACGACGCGCCGGCGCTCAAGCAGGCCGATATCGGCGTCGCCATGGGCATCACCGGCACGGCGGTCTCGAAGGAGGCCGCGGACATGGTGCTCGCCGACGACAACTTCGCCTCGATCCGCGCGGCGGTGGAGGAGGGGCGGCGGGTCTACGACAACCTGGTCAAGGCGCTCGCCTTCGTCCTGCCGACGAACCTGGGTCTCGCGCTCATCATGATCGCCTCCGTGGCGGCGTTCCCGATCGTCGACGGCGAGCCGGTCCTCCCGATGCGGCCGGCGCAGATCCTCTGGATCAACCTCGTCGCGGCGGTCGCGCTCGCCCTGCCGCTCGCCTTCGAGGCGAAGGAATCCGACCTCATGCGCCGTCCGCCCCGCCTGGTGGACGCGCCCGTGCTGAGCCCCTTCGTCCTCGCAAGGACGGTTCTGGTCGCCATCCTGATGACGGCCGGCGCGCTCGCCCTGTTCGTCGTGGCCTATGCGCAGACGCCGGCGCCCGGCTCGACGGCCTACGCGTCCGCGCAGACGCAGGCGGTGACCACGGTGATCTTCTTCCAGATCTTCTACCTCTTGGACTGCCGCTCGCTGCGCGACCCGATCACCGCCATCGGCCCCGGCAGCAACCCGTGGATCTTCGGCGGCATCGCGCTCACGCTCGCGCTCCAGATCGCCTTCGTGCACCTGCCGGCGTTCAACGTGGTCTTCGGCTCGACGCCGCTCGACCTGCGCGGCTGGGCCGAGGCGGCGCTGGTCGGCGCGGTGATCCTGCCGGTGATCGGCATGGAGAAATGGATCAGGCGGCGGTCGGCCACCTGACGGGCCGGCGAGCGCCGCGCTGACGGCCGGCCGCGTCGCGCGTTCGCACCGCATCGAGGACGTCGGCCGGCGCGCGGGCGACGAAGCGCGGCATCCCGTCCAGCCGAGCGCGAGCGGAGGCCTGACCGAGAGTTGTCCAAATATCAGGTATGAGTTGTGGAACGGCACGAGACGTGCGATCCTCCGCGGCACCAGCCGTGCGCGACGACGCGCCGGGCGCGCCGCCGCCGGGGGACCCCATGCCGACCGTCGCCAGCAGCTTCGAAGCCCAGATCCGCGACGTCGAGCGCCGCTGGCACGAGACCCGCGCGGAGCGCGAGACCACCAAGCACCAGATGGCGCTGATGGCCCAGGGCGGCAGCCCGGACTGGCGCAAGATGGAGCAGCCCTCCCGCCTCCAGACCCGTCTCGCCGGGATGGGCCGCGCGGATCTCGCCGCGAAGGTCGCGGACCGCGAGGACCTCGACTTCAACCCGCTCGAGCGAATCATCGAGGACAGCCAGCTCGCCGGGATCGAGTTCTTCGAACGCGGGCTCGTCGCCGCCCGCGCCGTCGCCCGCGTCGAGATCCGCTCCGGCGCCGGCACGCTGTCCGGCTACGGCTCGGGCGTCCTGGTCTCGCCGCGCCTGTTCCTGACCAACAATCACGTGCTCCAGACCCCGGAGGTCGCCGCCGCCAGCCTGGCGCAGTTCGAGTACCTGATCTCGGCCGCCGGCGCGGCGCGCGAGCCGCTGGTCTATCGCATGCGGCCCGATCTCTTCTTCGAGACGAGCCGGGAGCTCGACTTCACCCTCGTGGCGCTGGACCCGGAGGACGCCGCCGGAAATCCCCTGTCGAGCCGCGGCTGGTGCCCGTTCATCGCCGCCTCCGGCAAGGCGCTCAAGGGGGAGCGCGTCAACATCATCCAGCATCCGCAGGGCGAGCGCATGCAGGTCTCGGTGCGCGAGAACATGATCGTCGCGACGCCGGAGAACTTCCTGCATTACGAAACCGACACGCTGCCGGGCTCCTCGGGCTCGCCGGTCTTCAACGATCGCTGGGAGCTCGCGGCCGTGCATCACGCCGGCGTGCCGCGCCGGGACCCGACGGGACGCATCCTGCTGCGCGACGGCAACGCCTGGGGCGGGCGCTCCAGCAAGATCGACGAGATCGACTGGCTCGCCAACGAGGGCGTGCGCATCTCGAGCATCGTCGCGGAGATCCGCGGCCGGCCCCTCGACGGCCCGCGCCGCGCCCTGTTCGACGCCTGCTTCGCGCCGCCGCGGCCTCTCGATCTCTGGGATCTGTTCGGAGGCCGCGGTCGGCCGCCGACGCCGCCGGGCGGCGGGCTGGAGCGCGGCGAGGGCGGCGGCGGAGGGTCCCGCGGGCCGCTCGGCGGGCCGGTGATCGGCGACGACGGCAGCGCGTCCTGGCTGTTCCGCATCACGGTCGGTCCCGTCGCGCCCGGCGGCGACCCGGCGCGCCCGGCGCCGCCCTCGCCGCAGCCGGGATCGGGGCCGCATGTGCCGGTCTCGCCGCTTCCCGCCATGCCAGCCACCGTCGCGCCGTCGCCGCGCGACGCCGCACGCGCGGCCGCGGCGCGGCTCGTCGAACGCCATCGCGGCGAGCCCTATTACGTCGAGGCCGAGGATGTCGCGGCGCGGAAGGCCTTCTACGAAGAGCTCGACCTCGCGGCGGCGCCCCGGCAGCTGTTCGGGCGCCTCTCCGACCATCTCGGCGCCCGCCATGCGACGACGCTCTCCTATGCCCGCGCGCGCTTCGACTTCCTCTACCCGTCCGTCGACCTGCATCCCGACGGCAAGCTGCGCAACGTCTATTCGGGCGTGGTGCTCGAGGCCGAGGAGGCGATCGCCGACGAGCTCGCGCGCCTCGCCCCCTATGCCGGCATGGAGGCCGCCGATCTCGACGATCTCGAGACGCTGATGCTGGACGAAGCCTTCGAGGCCGCGCTCGAATCCGGGGAGATCTTCAATTGCGAGCACGTCGTGCCGCAATCGTGGTTCTCGCGAGACATGCCGATGAAGAGCGACCTGCATCACCTCTTCACCTGCGAGCCGCGCTGCAACAGCTTTCGCGGCAACATTCCCTTCGGCGAGTTCCCGCCCTTCCAGGAGGCGGTGCGGCCGCTGTGCGGGCAGATCGACGCGACGCGCTTCGAGCCGGAGCACGGCAAGGGGCCGGCGGCGCGGGCGACGTTCTACTTCATCGTGCGCTACCCGGGCCTCGTCGGCGACGCCTCGCGCGAGATGGGGCCGGACCGGATCGCGACGCTCCTCGCCTGGCACGCAGCCGATCCGCCGGGCGACTACGAGCGGCATCGCAACTGGCTGATCGAGAAGGCCCAGGGCAACCGCAACCCGTTCATCGATCATCCCGAGCTCGCGAGCGAGGCGCTCCTGCGCGTCGGCATGGCGCGTCGCTAGGAAGCCGGGCCGCCCCTTTGCGGGGCCGCGCGGTCGCGCTAGGGTCGCCGGCGGCAGGGGACGGAGCGCGGATGGCGGAGACATCGACAGACAGGCTCGCGCGGGTGGTGCTCGACGAGGCCTCGATCGGGCGCGGCAGCCCCGATCAGGAGCACGAGCGCGCCATCGCGATCTGGGACATCGTCGAGGCCAACCACTTCGCGGTGCCCGGCCGCGAAGACGGGCCCTACGCGCTGAAGCTCGGCCTCGTCGAGAACAAGCTCGCCTTCGAGATCCAGACCGAGAGCGGCGAGCCGGTGATGACGCATCTGCTCTCGCTCACCCCCTTCAGGCGGGTGATCCGCGACTACCGCACGGTCTGCGAGAGCTATTACGAGGCGATCCGCACCGCCTCGCCGCAGAAGATCGAGGCGATCGACATGGGCCGGCGCGGCCTGCACAACGAGGCGGCCGAGCTCCTGGTGGAGCGCCTGCGGGGCAAGGTCGACATCGATTTCGACACGGCGCGGCGGATCTTCACCCTGATCTTCGCCCTCCACTGGAAGGGCTGAGCCCGTGGCCGCCGGGGACCAGCGCGTCCATTCGGTCCTGTTCGTGTGCAACTACAACGCCGTGCGCTCGCCCATGGCGGAGAGCATGGCGCGGCATTTCTTCGGCAAGTCCACCTACGTCCAGTCCGCCGGCGTGCGCAAGGAGGATGCGCCGGACCCGTTCATGGTCGCCGTGCTCGACGAGATCGGCATCGACGCCTCGCGCCACAAATGCCGCACGCTGGACGAGCTGGAGGAATACGAGGGGCTCAGCTTCGACCTGATCGTCACTCTCACCCCGGAAGCCCACCACGCGGCCCTCGAGCTGACCCGCACCATCGCCGCCGACGTCGAGTACTGGCCGACCCCGGACCCGACGATCGAGACCGGCACCCGCGAGCAGCGGCTCGAAGCCTATCGCGCGACGCGGGACTGGCTGATGGAGCGGGTGCGGGCGCGGCTGCGGTAGGACGTGATCAGAAGAAACGGCGAGCGGAACGCTCGATGTCCGGCGCGCCGACGCGGCGCGTCCGCTCCGTCCTGGAATCAATCCAGACTGGTAGGTACTCCCCCGCATGGGCGAATCTCTAGGTCGTGCTAGCGTGACTGTGAGTTCATCCAACACGTGTATAACCCTCGGGGGATCTCCGGCATGTCGACCAGCTCTTCGGCGGGGTCGGGCCTGCGCGCGGCCGCGCGCGCGGCCCCGCTCACCATCGCCCTCCTCGCGGCGGCGCCCGCCGCGGCGCAGACCGTGTTCCTCGACCAGGGCGCGGCCTGGACCGAAGCGAAACGCTCGGCCTTCTACGTGACGGACCAGGGCTCGCGCATCATGCCGCTCGCCTGGATGCGGGCGCTGACCCTGCCCGACGGGACGCCCTTTCTCGACGGGAGCCTCGCGCGCTACGGCTACCTGCCGAACCCCGTCGCGCCCGCGCCGGACATCCCCGTTGGCTTCACCGTCGCCTCGGAGCCGCGGGCGCCGTACGACGGCGCGGATTCGATCGGCATGACCTGCGCGGCCTGCCACACCCGCGAGATCACGGTGAACGGCACGCCCTTCCGCGCCGACGGCGGGCCGGCCATGGTGGACTTCCAGGCCTTCCTTTCGGATCTCGACGCCGCGACGTCCGCCGTGCTCGCGAGCGCGGACGCCTTCGACGCCTTCGCCACCGCGGTGCTCGGTCCGGGCGCGAGCGACGCCGACCGCCAGGACCTGCGGATCGACTTCGAGATCTGGCAGGCGCGCTACCACGCGCTGATGCAGGGCTCGCTGCCCGATCCCTCCTGGGGCCCGGGCCGGCTCGACGCGGTCACGATGATCTTCAACCGCCTCGCCGGCCTCGATCTCGGAGAGGCGCCGACCTTCCTCATCGAGGAGAACATCGCGCTCGCGGACGCGCCCACGCGCTATCCGTTCCTGTGGAACGCCGCGCGCCAGGACAAGACGCAATGGCCGGGCTTCGCCGACAACGGCAACGACATTCTCGGCCTGTCGCGAAACCTGGGCGAGGTCTACGGCGTCTTCGCCATCTTCCACCCGGTCGAGCAACGCGGGCTCCTGCGGCTCAACAGGGACTACATCACGAACAACAGCGCCAATTTCGACGGCCTGCGCGCGCTCGAGGACCTGATCTGGGACATCGGCCCGCCGCGCTGGCCCTGGGCGGTGGACGAGGACCTGGCGCGACGCGGCGGGGAGATCTTCCACCGCGACGAGGCCGACGGCGGCTGCGTGAGCTGCCACGGCATCCAGCAGGGCGCCTTCCGCTCCTTCGAGCACACCACCTGGAAGACGCCGATCGTCGACGTCGGAACCGACCGGCGCGAATGCGAGGTGCTGACGCGCGTGGTGAAGACCGGCGTGATGAACGGCGCCCGCATTCCCTTCGTCGCCGATCTCGGCCCTGAGGCGAAGGCGTTCGACGTGCTGGCTGCCAGCGTCCTCGGCGGGATCGTCCAGGACTTCTTCCGCGGCGGCGGGCGATCCGATGTTCTCGAGGACCGGGAGGCCGCGCTCGGCGACGACGCCTCGACCGAGGAGCTGGAGGCGGCCCTGCCTCCGGAGCTGCGCGATCTCGCCGGCGCGTTCCGCAGCGAGGCGCTGGCCCGTATCACCGCCCCGCGGCCGCCGAGCGACGGCGCCCAGCCGCAATCGGGCTGCGGCTACGAATCGCGGGTGCTGGAGGGGATCTGGGCGGCCGCGCCCTATCTGCACAACGGCTCGGTGCCGACGCTGGCCGAGCTGCTGAAGCCGGCCTCCGAGCGCGTGGCGTCGTTCGAGCTGGGCCCGGCCTACGACATCGAAGCCGTGGGCCTCGCCGCCGAGCAGACCGCCTTCGACCACACGCTCGTCACCACCGGGTGCGACGACCTCTCCTCGGGCGACAGCCGCTGCGGCCACGAATACGGGACGGACCTCTCGGACGACGAGAAGCGGGCGTTGCTGGAGTACCTGAAGACGCTGTGACGCGGGGCGGTGCGGGCGACGCGACAGCCGGCCGGGGCGCTCGCCCTGGCCGGTCGAAGCGCGCTGCGGCCCGAGCGCGCCGACGCGAGCGGTCGATCGTCGACGGGGTCCGGAGGGAGGAGCACCACGATGGTGCCCAGGAGAGGACTCGAACCTCCACGGCTGTTAACCACTGGTACCTGAAACCAGCGCGTCTACCAATTCCGCCACCTGGGCCCGCTTTCGCGGTGGAGGGGTTCATAGACATGCGCAGGGGCCGCGTCAATCGCGATTTTGCGGCGGCGATCGGGTCGCGGGCCGCGGCGGCGGGTCGCGCTGGCGGCGGGCGCGGGCGGGGCCACCTGGATCGGGTGCGCAGCAGGGCGGCGCAAGGAAATCTTCACGGCGATGGATCCACGATCCGCCCGGATGCGTATAACCGCGGGCGCGGGGCCCGGCGTCTATCGACCCGGAGCAAAGGAGGGCGGCCCATGCGCGCCCTGATGAAGCAGCCGCTGATCCGCCTGTTCGTCGTGAACGGGTTCCTGGGAATCGGCTTCGGCCTCGCCATCGCGGCTCTGCTCGTGGCGGTGGACTTCCGCGGCGTGGCGACGCTCGCGCTCACCGACCCGAACGGCTTCGTCGCCATCGTCATGCTGGCGCTCGGGCTGTCCGTCACCTGCGGCGGCGCGGCCATCGCCACCGCGGTGATGCTGCTGCCCTGGGAAGAGGACGACGACTTCGACGGCGGCCCCGGCGGCGGCGGCCGCGACGACGAGCGCGCCGTCCGGCTGCAGCCCGTGCGGGTGCGCGCCCGCGGCCGCCACGGCGTGCCGAAGATCCCGCGGCGCGACTGAGCCCGACCGGCGGCCGCGGCATTTTCGCGGCGCGCCCTTTCCAGGCCGCGCGGAAGGCTCTAGAGAACCCCCGCACGCGAACGCGAGGGGTGAGTGACCATGCAGGCGTCAGGCTGGCCGAGTGCGAAACTGATCACCGTCTTCGGCGGGTCCGGCTTTCTCGGGCGATACGTCTGCCAGCTGCTGGCCCGCCGCGGCTACCGCGTGCGCGTGGCCGTGCGCCGGCCCGAGCTCGCCTACCATCTCCAGCCGCTCGGCGTGGTCGGGCAGATCATGCCGGTCCAGGCGAACCTGCGCTATCCGGACTCGGTCGCGGCCGCGCTGAAGAATGCCGACGGCGCGGTCAACCTCGTCGGCATCCTGCAGGAGAGCGGCAAGCAGACGTTCTCCGCCGTCCAGACCGAGGGCGCCGAGGCCGTGGCCCGGGCCGCGGCGCAGGCCGGCGTGCCGCTGGCCCACGTCTCCGCCATCGGCGCCGACCCGCAGAGCGCATCCCGCTACGGGCGCACCAAGGCCGAGGGCGAGGCCCGCGTCCTCGCCGCCTTGCCGAACGCCCACGTGTTCCGGCCCTCCATCGTCTTCGGGCCGGGCGACGGCTTCTTCTCGCGCTTCGCGGTGCTCGCCCGCGCCCTGCCGGTGATGCCGATCGCCTCCGCGAAGACGCGCTTCCAGCCGGTCTACGCGGCCGACGTCGCCGAGGCCATCGCGCGGGCCATGGACGGGACGGTGGAGGGCGGCAGGGTCTACGAGCTCGGCGGGCCGGAGATCTTCACCTTCCGCGAGGTGGTCGAGCTGGTGCTGCGCTACACCGAGCGCCGGCGCCCGATCCTGCCCCTGCCCGACGGCCTCGCCCGCATCCAGGCGACCATCACCGAGACGCTCGACAAGGTGACGCTCGGCCTGATGCCGGACGAGATCGTGCTGACCCGCGACCAGCTGAAGATGCTCGCCTCCGACAACGTCGTCTCCGAGGCGGCGAAGGCCGAAGGACGCACGCTGGAGGGCATCGGCGTGCAGCCCACCGCCGTCGAGGCGATCGTGCCGGCCTACCTCAAGCGCTTCCGCAAGCGCGGCCAATTCGAGGAGCCGCGCGATCCGCGCGACACGGCGCGGATGAGTTGAGCGGATCCCGAGCGTCGGCGGCTTGACACCGCCCGCGCCCGCCTCCTTAACCTCACCGGTTTCCCGCGCCGACGGAGGCTTGCCGTGACCGCTCTCGCCGACCTCTCCACCGACGCGCTCCAGGCGCTCGCGGTCGATCTCGCCCGCGAGATCGAGGCCTTCCGGGCCCGGGGCCTGAAGCTCGACATGACGCGCGGCAAGCCCGCGCCGGAGCAGCTCGATCTCGCCGACGCGATGCTGACGCTGCCCGGCAACCGGGACTACCACACCGAAGCCGGCGAGGACGCGCGCAATTACGGCGGCCTGCAGGGCATCGCCGAGGCGCGGCGGCTGTTCGCCTGCATGGTCGGCGCGCCGCCGGAGCAGGTGGTGATCGGCGAGAACGCGTCGCTCGCGCTGATGCACGATTGCCTGGTCTGGGCGCTGCTCAAGGGCGTGCCGGGCGGGGCGCGACCGTGGGGGCAGGAGCAGCGAGGCCGGGAGACCGGCGGGATCGCCTTCCTCTGCCCGGTCCCGGGCTACGATCGGCACTTCGCCATCACGGAGGGCTACGGCGTGCGCATGATCCCCGTGCCGCTCACCGGCGAGGGGCCCGACATGAACGCCGTCGCCGAGGCGGTGCGGGACCCGGCCGTGAAAGGCATGTGGTGCGTGCCGAAATACTCGAACCCGACGGGTGAGACCTACGCGCCGCACACGGTCGAGGCGCTGGCGCGCATGGAGACCGGCGCACCCGATTTCCGGCTGTTCTGGGACAACGCCTACGCGGTCCACGACCTCACGCCCGCGGGCGAGACGCTGGCGAACGTCCTCGAGGCCTGTGCGGCGGCGGGCAACCCGGACCGCGCCTTCGTCTTCGCCTCGACCTCGAAGGTGACGCTCGCCGGGGCGGGCCTCTCCTTCTTCGGCTCCTCGCCGGCGAACGTGAAATGGTACCTGGCCAATGCCGGGCTGCGCACCATCGGCCCCAACAAGATCAACCAGCTGCGCCACGTCCGCTTCTTCGGCGACGAAGCGGGGCTGACGGCGCACATGGACAAGCACCGCGCGCTGCTGGCGCCCAAGTTCGCCGCCGTCGAGAAGGCGCTCGCCGCGCGCCTCGCGGGAACCGGCGCAGCGCGCTGGGTCGAGCCGAAGGGCGGCTATTTCGTCTCGGTGGACGTCCGTCCGGGCACGGCGCGGAAGGTCGTCGCGATCGCCAAGGCGCTCGGCGTCGCCATGACGCCGGCGGGCGCCACATGGCCGGGCGGCGCGGATCCGCACGATTCCAACCTGCGCATCGCGCCGAGCTTCCCCGCGCTGCCAGACGTGAAGGCCGCCGCCGAGGGCATCGCGCTCGCCATCCTCGCGGCGGCGGTGGAGGCCGAGCAGCAGGCGCGCGGGGAGGGCGGGGCCGTGGCCTGAGAGGCCCGCGCGTGGTGCGGACCGCGCCTCACACGTAGTCCAGCGGCAGCGCCGTCGTGTTCTTGATCCGCTCCATGGCGAAGGACGAGGAGACGTCGAACAGGTCCGCCACCGCGATCAGGCGCTTGTAGACCCGGTCGTAGGCGGCGATGTCGGGGACGACGACGCGCAGGAGGTAGTCCACCTGCCCGCTCATGCGGTAGAGCTCGACGACTTCCGGGATCTTCGCCACCGCCGCGCAGAAGCGCTCGGCCCAGTCCGCCTCGTGGCGGCTCGTGCGCACCATCACGAAGACGGTCACGCCCACGTTGAGCTTGTCCGGGTCGAGCAGCGCCACGCGCTTCACGATCACGCCCGCCTGCTCGAGCTTCTGGATGCGCCGCCAGCAGGGCGAGGGCGAGAGCCCGACGCGGGCCGCGAGGGCCTCGAGAGAGAGCGTCGCGTCCTCCTGAAGGCAGGACAGGATTTTGCGATCGATCGCATCGAGGGTGAGATTTTCCATGCGATCCGCCTTTGGCAGAGGAATCTTGCGTGATCCTAGGCGAGACGCCGCGAAATCGCAAACCGCTGCCGACCGCCGGACGGCATCATCGTGCCGTCACCGCGCATGGAGCTCCCGATGTCCCGCCCGAAGCTGTCCTTCACCGATCACCCCGCCTCCGTCGGCGAGAGCTACCTCGAGCACATGGGCGTCGCCTTCTCCTTCGGCGTGCGCATGATCGGCGCCGGCCTCGCCTGCCTGGCGCACGGGATCTTCCCGTTCCTGTTCACGAAGACCGGATCGCGCGCCGTCGCCGCGCTGCACGAGCGCATGGTGACGAACCGCGCGCGCCACGGCGCGCGTCACGCGGCTGACGACGGGGCGCGCGGCGGCGAGCCGCACGCGGCGCGGCGCGGCTGAGAGGGCCGGCGCGAAACTCGCCGCGGGCGAGCGCGTTGTCCGCGGCCACGCCATCTCCACCGACGCCGCGACGCCGCGCGGCGTCGATGCCGCAAAGCGACCCGCGCCGTGCCCCTCCCGCGTCTCCTTCCCCCGGTCGGGCTCGCCCTCCTCGTCGCGCTCGCCGCGCTGCTGGCGCTCGCGTCGAGCCCGCGCGCGCAGGAGGGCGAGGGCGCCTCCGAGCCCTTCGCCTACCGCGTGGAGAGCATCAATGCCGGCCTCGAGCCGGCCGAGCCGCCGCTGCGGCTGGACACCCCGCGCGCGGCGCTGGAGAGCTTTCTCGACGCCATCCGGCGCGACGAGTTCACCCGCGCGGCGCACGCCCTGAACCTGAACGCCATTCCCGAGGCGGCGCGGGCCGAGCGCGCGCCCGAGCTCGCCCTCGAGCTCGCCTTCCTCCTCTTCCGCTACGACCTGATCGACTGGGCCGACATCCCCGACCAGCCCGACGCACGGGTTCTGCCGGGAGTGCAGCAGGCGGTGAGCCCCTACAGCCGCCGCTCGGTGGAGCTCGGCTCCGTGATGCTCGACCGCCGTCCCGTGCCGATCAGCCTGCAGCGCTTCTGGACGGGGGAGGGCGATCCGGTCTGGCTGTTCTCGCCCTTCGCGGTGGAGCGCGTGCCGGCGCTCTACGCCGAGGAGAGGCCGGGGCTGCTCGCCCGCTGGATGTCCCTGTCGCGCCGGCTCGATACGCTGGGGCGGCCCTCGGCCTGGGAATGGGGCGCGGTCGCGGTGCTTCTCCTGGGCGCCGCCGGGATCTGGATCGGGCTCGTCGCCGGGGTGCGCACCCTCGCCCGCCGGCTGCCGCGGCCCGGGCGCCGCGAGGCGCGGCACGCCGTCTGGCCGTTCGCCACGCTGGTCGCGGCGATCGCCTTCCGCATCGGGACGGAGCGGCTGGTGCTGCTCACGGGGCCGGTCGCCTCGCAGCTCGACGTCGGCTCGGAGGTGGTGGCGCTGGTCGCCGCGGTCTGGCTGCTCCTGCGTCTCGTCGCGGCGGGCACGCGGCGCCTGAGCGAGCGCTACGTGGTCCCGCTGGCGCCGGACGATCCGGAGAACCGCCGCATCAAGACGACGGTCTACGTCGTGCGCCGCCTCACGGTGGTGCTGGTCGCGATCGTCGCCGTCGGCTACGTGCTCCTGCGCGTCGGGGTGTTCCAGAATCTCGGCCTGTCGATCCTCGCGTCCGCCGGCGCGCTCGGCGTGCTCGTCGCCATCGCCGCGCGCCCGCTCCTCGGCAACATGGTCTCGGGGCTGCAGATCGCCATGACCGACCCCGTGCGCATCGGCGACGTCGTGGTCTACGACGGGCATTGGTCGACGGTGGAGGACATCTCCTTCGCCCACACGGTGCTGCGCACCTGGACCGACACGCGCCTCATCGTGCCCCATTCCGACTTCCTCTCCCGGCCCTTCGAGAACTGGTCGAAGGAGGGCGAGGCGGTGAAGCGCATCGTCAAGCTGGCGGTGGACTACAGGATCGACGTCGGCCGCGTGCGGGCCGAGGTCGAGCGGATCGTCGACGGCGACGCGCGGCTCACCGCGCCGCCGACCGTGGAGATGGTCGAGGCCGACGGCGAGCACGCGGTGCTCTGGATCTGGCTGCCGGGCATCGACGCGCTGGCCTCCTGGCGCCTGCACAACGAGGTGCGCGAGGCGCTGGTCGCCTGGCTCAAGGGGCTCGACGGCGGCGCCTACCTGCCGCGCCGGCGCGTGCTCGTCGGCGACGACGAGGGCGCCGCGGCGTCGCGCCCCGCGACGGCGGCGCGGACGGAGGCCGCGTCGGCGGTGTCGATCCACCCGGCCGCGGCGGCGGCATCGACCAGATCCGGCGCGACGGGCGGAGCGGGCTGACGACAGGACGAGAGAACCGGCTCAGCCCGCGGGGAGCGACCTCGGCCCGGGCTGCCCATCGGCGGCGGGGCGGCCCGCCTCGATCACGGCCAGCTTCGCCTCCAGCCGCGCGACGCGCTCCTCCAGCGAGCCGTGGACGCGCGTCACGGCCGCCTGCGTCTCCCGCAGCGCGTCGAGCGTCGCCTCCGCCTTCACGGCCTCGACCTTCGCCTCGAGCAGGGTGACCCGGTCGGACGAGGTGACCAGCGCCTCCGTGAGATCGTTCTGCGAATCCTGCAGGGACTTGATGGTCTCCGGGATCCGGAGCTTGTCCGCGATGTTCTGGGCGGCCTCCGCCGCCTTGACGCGCCAGTCCATGCTCTCGACGGCCCTAGTTCAGCAGCCCCGCACCGCGCAACCGGCTCCGGATGGCCTCACGGTGGCGTTCGGGCGCCGCGACACTCACGTCGTCGACGCGGTGGGCGAGCTCGTCGCGGAGACGCTCGAACATCTCGGCCGCCAATTCCTCCGGTGCGAGGGGCTCGGACGGAAGGCGGTCGGGCGGGCTGCCCGCGCGCTGAGAGGATCGCGAACCGACGGGTGGCGCTTCGGCCTCATACGTGGCGACGCCGAGGACCGGTGACGCGCCGAAACGCGCCGGTCTGCCGCTGTCGAGGTTTGCGCGCCGCCTCGCCATCATCGGTCCCCCACGAACGGCAGAAGCGTAATGGCGACGGGATTGCGCGTCAATTGAATCTCAGCCGGAAATTGACTGTTCTCGTCACCGCTCAGCCGCGCCCCCGTAGCGCTGCGCCCATCGCTTCCTATATGCTCCCTCGTCCACGGAGCGAGCCCAGCATGAAGCCCATCGAGATCTACCTGCGAGCCTGGTGCCCCTATTGCATCGCGGCGAAGACGCTGCTCGACAAGAAGGGCGCCGCCTATACCGTCATCGACATCGAGCGCGAGCCGCAGCGGCGGCGCGAGATGATCGATCGTGCGAACGGCCGCACCACCGTGCCGCAGATCTTCGTCGGCGAGACGCATGTCGGCGGCTACGACGATCTCTCGGCGATGGATCGCGCCGGGCGGCTCGACCCGCTGCTCGCCGCCTGACCGGAGGCTCCTCCCATGTCCCGCCTCGTCGTCGCCTGCGTGCAGATGCGCTCCTCCCGCGATCCCGCGGCCAATCGCGCGGAGGCGGTGGCGCGCGTGCGAGAGGCGGCCGCCGCCGGCGCGGCCTACGTGCAGACGCCGGAGATGACGGCGCTGCTCGAGCGGGACAAGGCGGCGCTCTTCGAGAAGATCCGCCAGCCGGACGAGGACGAGACCATCGCCGCCCTGCGGGAGGTCGCGCGCGAGGCGCGGGTCACCGTCCATCTCGGCTCGCTGGCCGTGCGCGTCGGCGACAAGGTCGCGAACCGCGCGGTGGTGATCGCGCCCGACGGGGAGATCCTCGCCACCTACGACAAGATCCACCTGTTCGACGTCGACCTGCCCAACGGCGAGACCTGGCGCGAATCGGCGACCTATGTCGGCGGCGAATGCGCCGTCCTCGCCGCGACGCCGATCGCGCCGATCGGCGTCTCGATCTGCTACGACGTGCGCTTTCCCTATCTCTACCGCGCCTATGCCGAGGCCGGGGCGGCGATCCTCACCGCGCCGGCGGCCTTCACCCGCCAGACGGGCGAGGCGCACTGGAGCGTGCTGCAGCGCGCCCGCGCCATCGAGAACGGCGCCTTCATGATCTCCGCCGCCCAGGGCGGGCGTCACGAGGACGGGCGGGAGACCTACGGACATTCGATCGTGGTCGACCCCTGGGGCCGCGTCCTCGCCGAGGGCGACGCGGAGCCGGGCCTCGTCATGGCGGAAATCGACCTCGCCGAGGTCGGGCGGGCCCGCGGGCGCATCCCCTCGCTCGCCCACACGCGGCCCGTGCGGCTCGAGACGGCGCGGCCCCTCGCCGCGCAGTGACGCCGGACGGCGGGCTTGCCTTGCGGCGGGAGCACGGCCATTTAAGGTTTATCAGCCGGTTTCGCGTCACCCTGAGCCCATGATCCGCTATGCCCTGGCCTGCGACAGCGGGCACGCCTTCGAGAGCTGGTTCCCCTCGGCCGCCGCCTACGACGAGCAGGCGGCGCGGGGCCTCGTGACATGTCCGGTCTGCGACTCGGCGACGGTGACCAAGCAGATCATGGCGCCCTCGGTGGCCCGAACCGACCGCGCCCCGTCTCGCCCCGCGGCGGAGCCGGAGGCGTCTCCTCCGGCGCCCGCCTCCGCGCCCGCCCCGGCTCCGGTCCCCGCGCCCGCGCCGCCGCCTGCGCTCCTCTCCGAGGAGCACCAGCGCATGCGCGCCGCGATCCGGGAGCTGCGCGCCTATGTCGAGGCCAACGCCGAGGACGTCGGCCGAAGCTTCCCCGAGGAGGCGCGCCGCATCCATGCGGGCGACGCGCCCGAGCGCTTCATCATGGGCCAGGCCGACCGGGACGAGATCGAGGAGCTGATCGAGGACGGCGTCCCGATCGCGCCGCTGCCGGTCCTGCCGGACGAGCGGAATTGAGCTCGTCTCCTTCCGGCTTGCAATCCGAGCCTGAAGCCCCATAATCGACGGTGATGCGCGCGGCGTCCGTCGCCGCGCTCGCGCTCGCGTTCTCGCACGCCGGCGCGTTTCGTCGGGGTCGTCGCCCGTTGCGCGATCGGCCCCGCGTCGGGTTCCCGCCCGGCTCGTCGCCCAGGCTCGCCCTCTACCGAGTCCGGACCTTCGCCCCGGCCTGCAACGCCGGCGGCGCGATCGTTACGCCATTCGCGGCCCCCGAGCGGCCGCACAGACCGAGGAGAGAGTTTTTGCAGGTACTCGTTCGCGACAACAACGTCGACCAGGCCCTCCGCGTCCTCAAGAAGAAGATGCAGCGCGAGGGCGTGTTCCGCGAGATGAAGAAGCGCCGCTCGTTCGAGAAGCCCTCCGAGAAGCGCGCCCGCGAGAAGGCCGAGGCCGTCCGCCGCGCCCGCAAGATCGCGCGCAAGCAGGCGCAGCGCGAGGGCCTGCTCCCGGCCCGCAAGAAGGTCGCCGCCGGCGGCCGCCGCTGACGCGGGCTCCCGGGCGGGCGCGCGCCCGCTCGGCTCTCGTCACGCCCCCGGTCGGGCCCCCGGGCGCTCCGCATAGGCCATGTAGTTCACGGCCTTGTCGCGGGAGAGGCCCCAGCTGTCCCGCAGCGGATTGTAGGTGACGCCCGTCACCTCGCGCACCGACAGGCCGCCCTCGCGCATGGCTGCCTCGAGCTCGTCGGGCGTGACGAACTTGTCCCGTTCGTGGGTGCCCTTCGGCAGCCAGCCGAGCACGTATTCCGCCCCGACGATGGCGAGGCCCCACGCCTTCAGCGTGCGGTTGATCGTCGCCATGAACAGAAGCCCGCCTGGCTTCACCGCCTGCGCGCAGGTACGGGTGAAGGCGGCCGGGTCCGGAACGTGCTCCACCACCTCCATCGAGATCACCACGTCGAAGCGCTCGCCGCGGGCGACCACGGCCTCCACCGTCTCCTGCGCGTAGGTGACCGGCACGCCGGAGCGCTCGGCGTGGAGCCGCGCCACCTCGACGTTGGTCGGCGCCGGGTCGAGGCCCTTGGCCTCGGCGCCGAGCCGCGCCAGCGGCTCCGTGAGGAGCCCGCCGCCGCAGCCGACGTCGAGCAGCGTCAGGCCGGAGAGCGGCGCGCCGTCCTTCGGGTCGCGGCCGAACTGCGCGGCGACGTGATCGCGGATGTAGGAGAGCCGCACGGGGTTGAACTTGTGCAGCGTGCGCATGGGGCCCTTGGGGTCCCACCAGGTCCGCGCGATGCGCTCGAAGCGGGCGACCTCGTCGGGATCGACGGCCGGATCGTGCGGGGCCTGATCGGCGCGGGCTTCGGCGGACATGGGGCTCACCTCCTCGACGGGACGCCCCTTACTTCGCCCGAACGCGCCCGCGGTCAAGGCCGCGCGCGCACCCGTGCACCGCCCCGCGCATGCCGGCTGCGCGTGCGGGGCGATTGCGCGCGCACCCCGCGCCGGTCTATCCGACGCATCCGCGACATCGAAGACGGACACCCATGCGCGACGCCTCCAAAACCTCCGCGCCGCTGACGCTCGCGGGCGCGCTCACCGGCGCACGGCTCACCCTGCCGCTCGTGCCCGGCGTGATCGTGTTCGGCACGGCCTTCGGCGCGGCGGCGGCGCAGAAGGGCTTCGACGTCTGGCTGACGCTCTCGCTCTCCGCCTTCGTCTTCGCCGGCGCCTCGCAGATGGTGGCGCTCGAGCTCTGGCGCGAGGTCTGGTCGCTGCCCACCCTCCTCTACCTCATGGCGGTGACGGCGACGATCAACGGGCGCATGGTGCTGATGGGCGCGGCGATCTCTCCGCACATCCGCGGCATGCCGAAGGGCCTGAACCTCCTCAACTTCTTTCTCCTCACCGATGCGAGCTGGCTCGTCGCCACCCGCTATCACGCCGATCGCGGCCGCGATCTCGGCGTCATCCTCGGCGCCGGGGCGACCTTGTGGGTGATCTGGGTCGTCGCGACCCTGCCGGGCTATCTCGCCGGCGCGCTGGTGACGAACCCGCGCGCCTTCGGCCTCGACCTCGTCATGCCGGTGTTCTTCTCGGTGATGCTGGTGCCTCTGTGGAAGGGCCTGCGCCCGGCGATCCCCTGGTTCGTCGCGGGCGCCGTCGCCCTCCTCACCAGCGTCCTCGTCGAGGGCTACGCCTTCATCATCGTCGGCGCGCTCGCCGGCGCGGCCGCGGGAGCCCTCCTCGATGACCGCGCTTGAGGGCCTCCTCGCCGGCCCCGCCGGGGACTACGTCGCCGTCGCGCTGATGACGGTCGCGACCTATCTCTGCCGCGCCTCCGGCATCGTGTTCATGAGCCGGATGCGAATCACCCCGCGGATCGAGCGGGCCCTGCGCGCGCTCCCCGGCTCCATCGTGATCGCGACGATCCTCCCCGTCGCGGCGCAGGCGGGCTTCTCCGCCATTCTCGGCCTCGCCGCGGCGATCGCGGTGATGACGGTCACCCGCATCGAGCTCGCCGGCGTCGCCGCCGGGCTCGCGGCGGTGTCGCTGGCGCGGCTCGTGGGGCTGTGACTCGCCCCGCGCTGTTGCCAAATCGCGCGCGCGGGGTCACATCTCGCATCGACATGAGCGCCCATCCCACCTCCGCCGCCGGATTCGGCGTGTACGTGCACTGGCCCTTCTGCGCCTCGAAGTGCCCGTATTGCGATTTCAACAGCCACGTCCGTCAGGCGCCGCCCGACGAGGCGCGCTTCCTCGCGGCGTTCGAACGGGAAATCGCCTACGCCGCGGGGCTGGCGCCGGGGCGCACCGTGTCGAGCGTCTTCTTCGGCGGCGGCACGCCCTCGCTGATGAAGCCGCAGACGGTGGGCGCGATCCTCGACGCCATCGGCGGCGCCTGGAGCGTCGCGCCGGACGCGGAGGTGACGCTCGAGGCGAACCCGACCAGCGTCGAGGCGACGCGCTTCGCGGGCTACCGCGCCGCGGGCGTGAACCGCGTCTCGCTCGGCGTGCAGGCGTTGAACGACCCGGACCTCAGGGCGCTCGGGCGGATGCACTCCGCCGCCGAGGCGCTGGCCGCCGTGGGCGTGGCGGAGGCGCATTTCGAGCGCTATTCCTTCGACCTGATCTACGCCCGGCCGGGCCATACGCCCGACGCCTGGGCGGCCGAGCTGCGCCGGGCGATCGGGCGGGCGGCCGAGCATCTCTCGCTCTACCAGCTCACCATCGAGCCCGACACCTGGTTCGAGAAGCTCCACCGGGCCGGCAAGCTCGTGATCCCGACGCCGGACGAGGCGCGGGCGCTGTGGGACGTGACGCAGGAGGTCTGCGAGGCGGCGGGGCTGCCGGCCTACGAGATCTCGAACCACGCGCGGCCCGGCGCCGAATCGCGGCACAATCTCGTCTATTGGCGCTACGGCGAATATGCCGGCATCGGCCCCGGCGCGCACGGCCGGCTCGTCACCAACGAGGGCCGCATCGCCACCGCGACCGAGAAGCATCCCGAGACCTGGCTCGAGCGGGTGGAGCGCGACGGCAACGGCGTGATCGACACCGAGGTGCTCGGCGCGAGCGAGCAGGGGGACGAGTACCTGCTGATGGGGCTGCGGCTGTCGGAGGGCGTCGACCCGAAGACCTACGAGGCGCTCTCCGGCCGCAGCCTCGACGCGCGGCGGATCGCCGCGCTCGTCGAGCACGGCATGATCGCGCAGCATCCCGACGGCCGCCTGGCCGTGACGAACGAAGGCTTTCCGGTGCTCGACGCGGTGGTCGCCGACCTCGCCGCCTGAGGCGCGCGGGCGAACCCGTTTCGTCTCCCCGTGCGTATCCCTCTGCGAAGGCACGAGGAGCGCGCATGCCGGAAGCCGAGGCCGTCACGGCCCATCTGAACGCAGTGGGCGTCGCGACGCCGCCGAACCAGATCCACGAGGCCTTCATCGCCTTCGCCGAGGGGACCCTCTCGCAGCGTCGGGACCGGACGCTGTTCCGGCGCATGGCCGGCCGCGCGGGGATCGCGCGGCGCTGGTCGACCTTCCGGCCGACGCACGACGAGCGCCTCGACGAGGAGCGCTTCTTCCGGCGCGGCGCCTTTCCCGGCACGGCGGCGCGGATGCGGCGCTATTCCGAGCACGCGCCGGTACTGGCGGAAGCCGCCGTGCGCGACCTCGCGGCGCGGGCCGATCTCGGCGCCGTCACGCATCTGATCACCGTCTCCTGCACCGGCTTCTGCGCGCCGGGAATCGACCAGCGCCTCGTCGAGCGGCTCGCCCTCGATCCGGACATCGAGCGCATCGCCATCTCCTACATGGGCTGCTCGGCGGCTGTGAACGGGCTCAAGACCGCGCGGCACATCGTGCGCTCGGAGCCGCAGGCGCGCGTGCTCGTCGTCTGCGTGGAGCTGTGCACCCTGCATCTGCAGGAGGTCGACCGGCTCGAGAGCCTGCTCTCGGCGATGCTGTTCGGCGACGGCGCGGCGGCGGCGCTGGTCACCGCCGAGGAGACCGGCTTCGCGCTGGAGAGCTTCCGGGCCGTGACCATCCCGGCGACGCAGGACCGGATCACCTGGGACATCGGCGACACCGGCTTCCTGATGCACCTCTCCGGCGCGGTGCCGCAGGCGATCGCCGAGGCGCTCGAGGCCGAGCGCGCCCGCAACGACCCGCGCGGCGTGCTGGGCGGGCGGCGTCCCGAGGACTACGCCCTCTTCGCCGTGCATCCCGGCGGACGCACCGTGCTCGACGCCGTGGCGCAGGGGCTCAACCTGCCGGACACGGCGCTCGGCCCGGCGCGCGACGTCCTGCGGGAGAACGGCAACATGTCCTCGCCCACGGTGCTCTTCGTGCTGCGCCGGCTCATGGACGCGCGCGGCGCGGCCGGGGAGCCGGGGCTCGGCATGGCCTTCGGCCCCGGCATGGTGGCCGAGACCTTCCGCTTCGCGAGGGCGGCGTGAGCGTGCGCTTCGACGCCTCCGCGCGCGCGCCCGGCCCCGAGCTGATGGACGATCCGGCGGTCGCGCCGGACGTGCTCGCGGCCTGCCTCGCCGACCTCGCGCGGGTGAACACGCTCACCCTCGGCCGCCGCCCCGTCCTCGGCTTCGTCGAACGCGCGGCGCGGGCGCATCCGGGCCGGCGGCTGCGCGTCGTCGATCTCGGCTGCGGCTACGGCGACACGCTGCGCGCCCTCGCGGCGCTGGGGCGGCGGCGCGGGCTCGCGCTCGATCTGGAGGGGATCGACCTGTCGCCGAACGCCGTCGCCGCCGCCCGCGCCGCGACCGATCCGGCGGACGCCGTCGCCTACCGGGTCGGCGACGCGCTGGCCGAGGAGGGCGCGCGGCCGGACCTGATCGTCTCGTCCCTCGTCGCCCACCATCTCGCGGACGCCGACATCGTCGCGCTGCTGGACCGCATGGAGCGGCGCGCCGGGATCGGCTGGCTGGTGAACGACCTGCGCCGCTCGCGCCTCTCCTTCCACGGCTTCCGCGCGCTCGCGGCGGCGATGCGCTGGCATCCCTTCGTGCGTCACGACGGTCCGCTCTCCATCGCCCGCGGCTTCACCGAGGCCGACTGGCGCAGCCTCGCGGCGGCGGCCGGCCTCGACGGCGCCGTCGCGATCCGGCGGCGCTTTCCGTTCCGGCTGACCGTCGAGCGCCTGCGGGAGGCTCCGCGATGAGCGGCGCGGACGTTCTCGTGATCGGCGGCGGGCCGGCGGGCGCGGCGGCGGCTTTGCGCCTCGCCCAGGGCGGCCTCGACGTGATGCTGGTGGAGCGCGAGGCGGGCCCGCACGACAAGGTCTGCGGCGAGTTCGTCTCCGGCGAGGCCTGCGCGATGCTGGACGGACTCGGCCTCGCCCCGCCGGCCCCCGAAGCGCCGACGATCGATCGGCTGACCCTCGCCGTCGGGCCGCGCACGGCGGAGGCGCCGCTGCCGTTCCGCGCCTGCGGCCTGAGCCGGCGCGTGCTGGACGAGGCGCTGCTCGCGGCGGCGGCGCGCGCGGGCGTGCGGCTCGTGCGCGGGCTCGCCGTCCGCGGCCTCGATCGGGGCCCGGGTGATCTCTGGCGCGCCAGGCTCGCGGACGGGACGACCTGCGCGGCGCCCCGGGCTGTCCTCGCGGTCGGCAAGCGCGACCTGCGCGGCCACGCCCGCCCGCGTCCCGCGGACGCGGATCTCGTCGGCTTCAAGACGCATCTCGCCCTCCCGCCCGCGGGCGCGGCGCGCCTGTCCGGGCGCATCGCGCTCGTGGCGTTCGCAGGCGGCTATGCCGGCCTGCAGCTCGTCGAGGGCGGCCGGGCCAATCTCTGCCTCGTCGCCGACACCCGCCTGGTGCGCGCCGCGGGCGGCGGGCTGGAGGGCGTCGTCGCCCGGGTCGCCGGCGAGACGCCCGTCCTCGCCGATGCGCTCGCGGGCGCCCGCGCCCTGCACGAACGGCCCCTCGCGATCGCGAAGATCCCCTACGGCTTCGTGCATCGCCCGGCGGCGGACGATCCGCCAGGGCTCTACCGGGTCGGGGATCAGGCGGGCGTGGTGCCGTCCTTGTGCGGCGACGGCCTCGCCATCGCGCTGCATGCCGGCCTGCGCGCGGCCGGGGCGATCCTGGCGGGCGAGGATGCGCGCGCGCACCACGCGCGGCTCGCGGCGGAGATCGGCCCTCAGATCGGGCGGGCGCGGCTCCTGGAGCGGCTCGGGCGCGGCGCGCTCGGGCGTCGCCTCGCCGTCGTCGCGGCGACGCTCGCGCCGGCGCTCGTGGCGCGCGCCGCGGCTGCGACGCGGGTCCCCGAACGCGCCTGGCGCAGTGCGATCACCAGTCGGTCTCCATCACCTGGATCGCCGCCGGCGTCATCAGGACGGCGAACAGCACCGGCAGGAAGAACACGATCATCGGCACCGTGAGCTTCGGCGGCAGCGCGGCGGCCTTCTTCTCGGCCTCGTTCATGCGCTGGTCGCGGCTCTCCTGCGCGAGAACGCGCAGGGCCTGGCCGATGGGGGTGCCGTAGCGCTCGGCCTGGACGAGCGCCTGCGAGACCGCCTTCACGGTCTCGAGCCCGGTGCGTATCGCCAGGTTCTCGTAGGCGAGCCGGCGGTCGTTGAGATAGGCCATCTCGGCGCTGGCGAGGGCGAGCTCCTCGGCGAGCGCGACGGAATTCGGCCCGACCTCGAGCCCGACGCGCTTGAAGGCCTGCTCGATCGACATGCCGGCCTCCACGCAGATCAGCAGGAGATCGAGCGCGTCGGGCCAGGACCGGCGGATCGAGAGCTGCCGCTTGGCCTTGGCGTTGGAGAGGTAGATCTCCGGCGCCTTCACGCCGACATAGGCCGCCACCATTACGATCGCCAGCCGCAGCAGCGGCGGCAGGCCGAGATCGGCGACCACGAACAGGTACAGGGCCGCGAGCGCGCACAGGCCGATCGGGGTCGCGAGGCGGAAGAACAGGAAGGTGTACTCGGCGCGCTCGCCGCGGAAGCCCGCCTGCATGAGCTGCATCTTCGCGGATTCGGTGCCGAGCCAGTCCGAGAGCTTGAAGCGCTCCACGATCTCCTTGATGCGCGCCTGCGGCCGCTGCCGCAGGGAGCCGCGGCTGCGATCCGCAGCGATCCGGTCGCGCTCGCGCGCCCGGATCCGCTCGCGCTCCACCGCCACCGCCTTCATGCGCTTGTCGAGATTGTCGCCGCTGACGAGCGGCATGGCGAGCGAGTAGACGGTGGCTGCGGCGGCGATCATGGCCAGCGCCGTGGCCAGCAGGTTGGTGTCCATCGTCTCGCCTCAGATCTCGAAGTTGATCATGTTGCGCATCACCAGCACGCCCATCGCCATCCACAAGGCGCAGCAGCCGAGCACGATCCGGCCCAGACCCGTCGTCCAGAGCAGCGAGATGTAGTCGGGGCTCGTGAGATAGGTGAGCAGCGCGACGAGGAAGGGCAGCGAGGCGATGATCGCCGCGGAGGCCTTGGCCTCCATGCTCATCGCCTTGATCTTGCCCCGCATGCGCCGGCGCTCGCGCAGCACCCGCGACAGGTTGCCCAGGGCCTCGGAGAGGTTGCCGCCGGCCTTCGACTGGATGCCGATGGCGATGGCGAAGAAGTTGGCCTCCGGGATGGGCACGCGCTCGGCCATCTTCTGGATCGCCTCCGACAGCGGGATGCCGATGGCCTGCGATTCCATCACGTGGCGGAACTCGGTCCGGATCGGCTCGCGGGCGTTGATCGCGATCTCGCGGATGCAGTCCCCGAGGGGAAGGCCCGAGCGGATGCCGCGCACGATGATGTCGATGGCGTTGGGAAGCTCCTCGATGAAGCCGGCGATGCGCTTCTTCGCCCGATGGCCGAGCAGCCAGCGCGGCAGGCCGAAGGCGCCGACGAAGCCCGCGAGACCCGCGACGAGCAGGCTGCGCGTGAGCAGCAGGCCCAGGAGCGCGAGCACGACGCCGAGCCCCGCGCTCAGGAGGTAGAAGCGCGACGGCGGCCAGTCGAGCCCCGCCCGCGCGAGGCGCTGCTCGATCGTGACGCGGTTCTGCGCGTTCTTGCGGGCCTCGACCTCCTTGAGGCTCTGGGCGATCTGCTCCCGGCGGTTCTGGCCGCCCCCCGTCACCCGCTCGGTCCGCACCGCCGGACCGCGTGCGACGAGCGCGCGCTGGCGCTTCTCGGCGCGGCGATCGCCGGAGAGGATCGGATAGACGAAGACCCAGGCGAGGCCGCCGACGGCCGCCATGATCATGGCCGCGGCGACGAGCGTGTTCATGTCCATCGCCGGGGGCCTCTCATTCCTGCGCCTCCGAGACCTCGAGCTTGTCGAGGGCGGCGGCGAGCGCGGTCTCGCAACCGTAATAGCGGGCCCTCTCCCAGAAGCGCGGGCGGCCGATGCCGGTGGAGCGATGGCGGCCGATCAGGCGCCCGTTCGCGTCCTCGCCGACGATGTCGTAGACGACCAGATCCTGGGTGATGATGACGTCGCCCTCCATGCCCACCACCTCGGTGATGTGGGTGATCCGCCGCGAGCCGTCGCGCAGGCGCGCCGCCTGGATGATCACGTCGATGGAGGAGACGATCATCTCGCGGATCGTGCGAGAAGGCAGGGCGAAGCCGCCCATGGTGATCATCGATTCGATACGCGACAGGCACTCGCGCGGCGAGTTGGCGTGCAGCGTGCCCATCGAGCCGTCGTGGCCGGTGTTCATCGCCTGCAGCAGGTCGAAGGCCTCCGGCCCGCGCACCTCGCCGACGATGATGCGCTCGGGGCGCATGCGCAGGCAGTTGCGCACGAGGTCGCGCATCGTCACCTGGCCCTGGCCCTCGAGGTTGGGCGGGCGCGTCTCCAGGCGCACCACGTGCGGCTGCTGCAGCTGCAGCTCGGCGGCGTCCTCGCAGGTGATGACGCGCTCGTCGTGCTCGATGTAGTTGGTCAGGCAGTTCAGCAGCGTCGTCTTGCCCGAGCCCGTGCCGCCGGAGATGACCGTATTGCAGCGGACCCGGCCGATGATCTTGAGGATGTCCGCGCCCGGCGGCGCGATTGCGCCGAACTTGGTCAGCTGGTCGAGGGTGAGCTTGTCCTTCTTGAACTTTCGGATCGTCAGCGTCGGGCCGTCGAGCGACAGCGGCGGGGCGATGACGTTGACGCGCGAGCCGTCGGGGAGGCGCGCGTCGCAGATCGGGCTCGACTCGTCGACCCGGCGGCCGACCTGGCTGACGATCCGCTGGCAGATGTTCATCAGCTGCTGATTGTCGCGGAAGCGGATGTTGGTCAGCTGGATCTTGCCCGAGACCTCGATGTAGGTCTTGTTCGCGCCGTTGACCATGATGTCGGCGATGTCGTCGCGGGCGAGCAGCGGCTCGAGCGGGCCGTAGCCGAGCACGTCGTTGCAGATGTCCTCGAGCAGCTCCTCCTGCTCGGCGATGGACATGACGACGTTCTTGAGCGCGATGATCTCGTTGACGATGTCGCGGATTTCCTCGCGCGCCGAATCCGCCTCGAGGCGCGCGAGCTGCGCGAGATCGATGGCCTCGATCAGCGCGCCGAAGACCATGCTCTTCGTCTGGTAGTACTTGTCCGACTTGTGGCGCTCCTCGACGACGAGCGGCTTCTCGATCGCCGCCTTCGGCTCGAGCGACGTCGCCGGCGTATAGCCCGGGTCGGGCAGGACGGGGACCGCCTGCGGCGCCGGAGCCGGCGCCCCGTCGCCCGGATCCTTCGCGAGCGGCACCACCGGCGGCGCCGCTCGGGGCATCGTCGCCGGCTGGGCTCCGCCTTGAGATCGCTTACCGAACATCGCAACTCGTCTCCCCGTCGGAGGCCTCAGGACGCCTTGCGGCGCGTGAGCTTGGACAGGATCGGCTCGAGCATGGTCCTGCGGGCGCGACGCTCACCGGTGCGGCCGACCACGGCGCCGGCGAGATCGTTGAAGAGCTCGGCGCAGCGGGCGTTCGGCTGCATCTCGGCGATCATCTGGCCATTGTTGGCCGCCGTGCCGAACAGCTGCGCGTCGAACGGAAGCACGGCCGCGAGGTCGAGCCCGATCGCCTTGGCGAAGTCGGAGGGGCCGATCTCGGGGCGCTTGGGGATCGCGGCCTGATTGAGGACGACCTTCGGTGGGCGATCGTTCGGGCGCGCCTGGCGGAGCAGGTCCACCAGGTTCTTGGCGTTGCGCAGCGAGGCGAGCTCGGGCGCCGCCACGATCACGATCTCGTCGGACGAGACCAGAAGCCGGCGCGACCATGCGGTCCAGACGTGCGGCACGTCGAGGACGATCGCCGGCGTCGACGCGCGCAGGATGTCGAGCAGGTTGTCGAAGGCGGTCTCGGTGAGGTCGCAGGTGCGGTCGAGCAGGGCCGGCGCCGCGAGCAGGCTGAGCTTGTCCGAGCATTTCGACAAGAGCCGGTCCACCATGTTGGCGTCGACCCGCTCGGGCGCGAAGATGGCCTCCGCGATGCCCTGCGGCGGGTCCTGGTTGAAATCGAGCCCGGCCGTGCCGAAGGCGATGTCGAGGTCGACGATCACGGTGGACATGTCGAGCTTGCGCGACAGCGCCCAGCCGACATTGTGCGCGACCGTGGAGGCGCCGACGCCGCCCTTGGCGCCGACGACGGCGACGGTGCGCCCGAGCGGCGGCGCGCCGGGAGCCGCGAACAGGCCGGAGATCGCCCGCACCACCCCGAGTGCGTCGATCGGGGCGATCAGGTAGTCGCTGACGCCGCGGGCGATCAGCTCGCGGTAGAAGGTCACGTCGTTGACGTGGCCGATGACGATCACCTTCGTGCCCGCGTCGCAGACTTCCGAGAGGGCGTCGAGCTGGCCGAGGAACTCGCCCTGGCTCTGGTGGCGCGTCTCGAGCAGCACGACGTTGGGCGTCGGCGCCTGGGCGTAGGCGGCGGCCGCGGCGGGCGCGCCCCCGGTCTGGACGCGCACGTGCGCCTTCTGCATGCGTCGGTCGAGCGCCGCCGCCTCGACGGCCGCGGCGAGGTCCGCCGTCTCGCAGAAGGCCTGCATGGTGATGCGCGGAACGGGAGGGATCATCTCGTCGCGCACGGGGATCTCGGTCATTGCGACATCCTCTTTCGCTGCGCTCAGTCTTCGGGGAAGGAGGTGGCGGGATATTCCGCCGCGCGCACCGCCCGGACGTCGGGGAGCCGCGCGTTGACGTCGATCGGCGTCGCGGTGCGCGCCCGGACCAGGTCGACCGGGTCGGCGACCTGGGCGGCGACGTTGTTCTGCGTGGCGCAGCCGTGGTTCCAGTGCTGCTCGTTGCGCAGGTTGAAGCCCGCGTCCGAGACGCCGAGGTCCTGCGGCCACAGCCCGCACCGGCTCTGGACCCGCGCGTCGAGCTGGCGGAACGAGAGGCGGATCGCCGCCGCGAGCTCGGCATTGGCGGGGCGGTAGCCCGACACGGAGAGATAGCCGGCGGGAACCCCGGCCGCGGCGAGCGTCGCTCTGACGCTCTCCAGCGTGCGCCGGGTCCCGATCTCGTCCCCGCCTTCGGGCACCTGCACGTGGAGCGCGCCGCTGCCGCCGTCGCGATAGCGCGCCGCGAAGGCGGCGACGTCCGTGCGCTGGCGCGGATCGAGGCCCACGCCCCTGATCATGACGTCGAGGACCGCAGGCGTCTGCGTCAGCGCGATCGGGTGGCGCTCGCGGTAGTCGGCGGGATAGGTGGAGCCGGTCTGGACGACCCGGTCGGCGCAGGCGCCGAGCGCCGCGAGGGCCCCGACGAGGAACAGGCGCCCGGCGAACGCGGCGGCGGTGCGCCGGCCGGTGCGGGGTTCGACTTGTGCGGTTCGCGCCATTCGTGTGGTCCTTGCTCGAAAGGTCTCGGCTCGAGAGTCTCGTCGTCAGTCCGCGATGAAGCCGAAGGTGCCCCTCAGCCCGATCGGATCGACCGGGCCCGCCGTGCCGTAGATCTGGTTCAGCCGCCCGAGCAGGACCGTCTGGGGATCGTAGGCGTCGACGAAGCCGTCGTCCGGCCGCGCCACCTCCGTCGGCTGCATGGGCTGCGCGATGTAGGGCGTGACGAGGATCATCAGCTCGGTCTCGCGCCGCTCGTAGGCGGTCGACCGGAACAGCGCGCCGAGGATCGGCACGTTGAGGAGGCCCGGAAAGCCGTTGACGCGCCGGTCCATGCGCTGGCTGAGCAGGCCCGCCGTCATGATCGTCGCGCCCGAGCCGAGCTCCAGGCTCGTCGCGGATTCACGCGTCTTGAAGCCGGGGTAGGGCGAGCCGCCGATCTCGACCGAGACGCTCGGATCGATTTCGCGCACCCGGGTCGCGACGCGCAGCGAGATGCGCCCGCTGGAGAGCACCACCGGCGTGAAGGAGAGGTTGACGCCGAAGTCGAGGAGCTCGATGCCGCACTCGAGGGTGGCCCCGGTGCCCGAGCAGCTGCGGATCGGGATCTGGCCGCCGGCCTGGAAATCCGCGGTCTCGCCCGAGATCGCCACGAGCGTCGGCTCGGCGAGGACCCGCAGCAGGCCCACGCTCTCGAAGGCGTCGAGGGTGGCCTCGAGGCTGAAGCCGCCGCCCTGAAGGCCGGCGCGCACCTCGCCGCCCGTGCCGGACGAGCTCAGGGTCAACCCTTCGAAGCCGCCCACGGGGTTCGGCGTCCAGCCCGCATTGGTCTCGATGCCGAAGCGCTTGAGCACGGAGCGCTCCACCTCGACCACCGTCACCCGCAGCATGACCTGGTCCTCGCCGCCGATCGTCAGCGAGTTGACCACCGCGCCCGCCGTGCCCTCGGAGACGCCGACGAAGGCCTGGGCGATGTCGACCGCCCGCTGGGCCTCGAGCGCCGAGGAGACGGCGCCCGTGAGCACGATCGATTCGCCCGCCGCCTGGACCTCCACGGTCGAGCCCGGCAGGGTGCGGCGCAGCGTGTCGCGCAGCGCCACGAGATCGCGGCCGACATCGACGTCGAGCGAGGCGATCTGCCGCCCCTCGGCGTCGAAGGCGAACACGGAGGTGGCGCCGGCGGCCTGCCCGATGAGGAAGATCTTGCGGGTCGAGCGCACGACGGCGTTGGCCACGGCGGGATTGGCGACGAAGACCTCCCGCGCGTCCGCCGGGAGCTCCACGATCACGGACTTGCCCACCGCGACGTCGACCCGGCGCGCCACGGCGCCCTCTCCCGCGCCGATCCTGACGATCGGCGCCGAGGAGGCGACGTGCGGCGCGACGATGCCGGGCGCGGCGCGATCCCAGTCGGCGGCCGGCGCGGCGGTCGGCGCGGCGCCGAGCCCGAGGATAAGCGCGGCGCTCGCCAGCGCCGTCGCGAGAGGCCGCCGCGGCGGCGTCGGCCGCATCGCCTGAACGGAAAGGGACTCGAACGGGGGCATGGGCGCCTCTCTCACGGGATCGGGCTCGAGCGCGGGATGCCGAAGCGCACGATGGTCAGGCTGTCCGCTTCCTCCTCGACGGCCTCCTCCTCCGCGCTCGGCGAGGCGTCCGCGAGGCTGCGCAGGACGAGGGAGAGCTGGCCGGTGCGCTGGGCGAGCGTGACGAACTCCGCCTGGGCGGGCGTCAGCTCGAGCGTGGCGGTCTCGCCGTCGACGAAGGCGTTGCCCTCCTCGTCGAGCTCGACGTTCTTGCCGATGGCGAGGACGCGGACGTTGCGCAGGATCGTCTCGGAGACGTGCACGTCCGTCTCGAGCTGCTGCGAGGCGGTCTCGTCGCGATAGGTGGAGATCACGTCGACGCGGTCGTTGGGGAGGACGAAGCCGCCTGCGGTGCTCGATCCGCGCGAATCGATGGAGATGGCGACGGCGCGCATGCCCGAGGGCAGCACCGCCGACAGGAAGCCGCCGCTCTCGGACCGAACCAGTCGCTCGCGCCGGATCGGCTCGCCGGCGAGCACGCCGGCCCGGGCGATGGCGCCGGTGGCGACCTCCATGCCGTCGTCGGCGGTGATGAGGCCCTCCGGAAGGGCGTCGGCCGGCCAGTCCTGCCAGCGCAGATCCTGCTCGGTGAGGGTCTGGCCCATCGGAATCGCGGCGGCCGCGACGAGGACGGAGGTCATGTCGAGGGCCGGTGCCGGCGCCGCGACCGGGACGGGCTCGGGAGCCGGAGGCGGATCGGAGCGCATCAGGATCATCGCCCCGGCGCCGGCCGCCAATGCGAGTCCCAGGACTGCCAGCTGTGCTCGTCTCATGGTTCGAAGTCCGCGTGCTGCGAGAATTGCTCGCGTCGGACTTCATCAGCGAATCGTCAACTTATGGTTAATCGATCCTATCGAACCGTTGGGCAATCGATTACGTGGGGAAGGCCAGTCGCCAAACGGGCAGCGCGGGGAGCGCCGCGAAGGCGCTGCACGCGAGCGCGACGCCGTAGGGAACGCCGGCGCGCGGGTCGTGCAGACGCGAGACCCAGCCGACGCGGGCGAGGGCGAGCGGCAGGGGGAAGCGCCTCATCAGGACGAGCGCGAGGGTCAGCCCGGCGCCGAACATCGCCGTCTGGAACAGGTAGGCCGGCAGCAGGGGCCAGCCGATCCACAGCGCGATCGCCGCGGCGAGCTTGGCGTCGCCGCCGCCGATCCAGCCCATGGCGAAGAGGAGAAAGGTGCCGGTCAGCACCGCCGCGAAGGCGGCGAGGTGCCAGGCGAGCGTCTCCAGCGACAGGCCGGAGAGGGGGGCGAAGAGAGCGAAGGCCCCGAGAAGGGCGAGGCTCGCGCGGTTGGGGATCGTGTAGGACGTCAGATCGCTGGCGGCCGCGTACAGAATCGTGCCCGCGAACGCGGCGAGGACGACGATGGCGGGCAGCTGGTCGATCATGACCGGAATCCTTCGCGGGACGAGGCCGTCAGGTTTGCGGGTCCGCCGCTCTCGTGTCCTCGAAGCCCGCGACCAGGGTCTCGAACACGCCCGAGAGGACCGGCACGAGCGGGGGAAGCGAGGCCATGATCGCCAGGACGATGATCACGGCGATGAGCGCGTATTCCGTCGGCACGGAGCCGTCGGTCAGGTGCGCGAAGCGGCGGGCGAGGCGCAGCATGGGACGCGCTCCAAAGGGCTGCGGAGCCTCCGCCGACGGTCTCGGCAGAGGCCCCGGAAGCGATCGCGTGCGGCGATCGCGATCAGTCGCGGGCGTCGTTGTCGGTGCGCGCGGTGCTCAGCTCGGTCTGAACCGCGTCGAACGTCAGCGCCAGCTCGGTGCCGAGCACGTTGAGGACGGCGATGAGGCCGACGGCCACGATGGCGGCGATGAGGCCGTACTCGATGGCGGTGGCGCCCGACTCGTCCTTGACGAAGCGCTTGAACAGGTTGGTCATGGGTGTGCTCCTCGTTTCGACTTCTGCTTCGACACGCGGCCGGCGGTCTCGCTTCTGGCGCCGGGCGGCGATGTGCTCACCCTAGGCGAGGACATCTTGCCGCGAAGTTAAATCGCGCAAGCATTCCCAAATACATCGTGATTGTAGATCGGATGGTTAATCTTTTATCTGCGTGCAACGTTATCGAAACGATTTGAAAGTCAGCTGTGCCGGAACGGGAATCGGACAGTATTTGTTGGTCAACCCGAATTTACGCTTCAGGCGACGACGACCTTCGTCTGTCGCAGGTTGAGCCGATCGCAAGTGGAGCGCAATGGGCCTTCCGGCTCGCTGCGAGTTGATCGACCGCGGCACGGCAAGTCGAGCCGGTCGCGTTCAGACAATCTTCACCAATTTCCGCTGTCTTCGAGGCGTTGATAGTCTCTCACGCACGGCTCGAGCGCCTGCCGCCGGCCGGCGGGTACGAAGAGAAACGGACCATGCGCATGCGCAGCGATCGCCCGCCTCACCGTCATCCGCGCCGCCTCGCAGCGTCGGTGGCGCGCGTCGCCGCGCTGTCCCTCGCGATCGGCGCGGGGTCGGTCGGCGCCGCGCAGGCTCAGGAGGCCATCCCCGTCCCGAGCCCCGACGCCGAGGCGGGGGCGGCCGCGATGGCGCCCGCGCCTCGCATCCTCGCCGTGACCGCCCCCGTGCAGCCGTCGCCCGAAGGCGATCCGGCGGCCGGCGCGGAGGCCTCCATGCGCGCGCGGGGTCCGTCTCTCGACGTGCTCGAGGTCTATCTCGATCACGCCAAGGTCATCCGCCTGCCCGAGCGCGCGCAGACGGTCATCGTCGGCAATCCGTTCATCGCCGACGTGACGGTCCAGCGAAACGGCATCCTCGTCGTCACCGGCAAGGCCTATGGCGCGACGAACCTGATCGCGCTCGATCCGGACGGCCTGCTCCTCGCCGAGAGCATGATCAGCGTGAAGGCGCCCGCCGATTCCGTGGTCGTGGTGCAGCGCGGGCTCGCGCGCGAGAGCTACAGCTGCACGCCCGGCTGCCAGCCCTCGCTGAGGCTCGGGGACTCGGCGGAGTATTTCGGCGCCGTCGGCGCCCAGGCGACGCAGCGCAGCGAGCTGGCGGTCGGGCGCTGACGCGGATCGCGCGAAAACACGCCCATCGTCGCAAGGGTCGAGAAATCTTTTTTCGCTAAATCGTCTCGGCATCGCGGCGCGATGCGCGCCCGCGCTTGTCGAGGAGGTCGAGCGATGTGGGCCAAGCCAGCGGAACACGCCCCCTCCCGGCGCCGGAACCGGCGCCTGTTCGGCGTTCGCGCGATCAGGCGGCTGCGACGCTGCGAGGACGGCTCGACGGCGATCGAGTTCGCCTTCGTCTCCGTGCCGTTCTTCGCGCTCCTCTTCGCGATTCTCGAGACGGCGCTCGTCTTCTGGACGACGCAGGTGCTCGAGACCGCGGTGACGGACGCCTCGCGCCTGATCTACACCGGCCAGTTCCAGGACCAGCACGCGGCCGCCACGCCCGAGGAGATGCGCACGGCCTTCCGCGACGAGATCTGCGCGCGCGTCGTCGCCTTGATCTCGTGCTCCACCATGCTCCAGGTCGACGTGCGCCGCTTCGGCGATTTCGGCTCGGTCACCGTCGATCCGCTGATCGACGGCGAAGGCGCCTTCTCGTCCGACGCGTTCGGATTCCAGGCGAGCGGCGAGCGCGAGGTCGTGGTGGTGCGGGCGGCCATCGAATATCCGGTCTTCGTGACCCTGCTCGACGCGTCGCGGGCGAACCTCGCCAACGGCCGGCGCCTCATCGTGGCCTCCGCCGCGTTCCGGAACGAGCCCTTCGGCCAATAGGAGAGCGCATCGTGAGCAGAGCCCATCGCCTCCTCGCCCGTCGTCTGCGCGACTTCCGCGCCGCACGCGCCGGCGTCGCCGCCATCGAGTTCGCCTTGATCCTGCCCGTCATGGTGCTGCTCTATCTCGGCATGACGCAGGTGACGCTCGGCCTGAACATGGATCGCAAGGTGACGATCCTGTCGCGCACGGTGGCAGACCTCGTGGGCCGCGATCGCGACGTGAGCGCGGCCGAGCTCGACGAGATCATCCGCGCCGCGACGGTGGTGCTCGAGCCCTACGATCCGACCCCGGTCACGATCGTTCTCAGCAGCGTCTACGTCACGCAGCTCAAGGACGGCAGCCTGGAGGGCCGCGTCTGCTGGAGCTACGCCAACGCCAACGGCGTCGCACGGGCGCGCGAGGCGATCATGCCGATCCCCGTCGGCTTCGATACGGCCCAGACCTCCTACGTCTTCGCGGAGGTGGCGCTGCCCTACGAGCCGGCCTTCTCGCCCGACGCCTTCATGAAGAAGATCACGCTGAGGGACGATACCGCCTGGCCGGTGCGCAACGCCGCCGAGGTGGCGTTCTCCGGGCGCACCTGCCTGTGAGGCGACACGTTCAGCGCGTCCCGAACATGCGGTCGCCGGCGTCGCCGAGCCCCGGCACGATGTAGCCGTGGTCGTTCAGGCGCTCGTCGATCGCCGCCGTCCAGATGCGCACGTCGGGATGCGCCTCCTGCATGCGGGCGACGCCCTCGGGGGCCGCGAGCAGGCAGACGAAGCGCAGGTCGCGGGCGCCGCGCTGCTTCAGCCGCTCGATCGCCGCCACCGCCGAGTTCGCCGTCGCCAGCATCGGGTCGAGCACCATCACCAGCCGGTCGGCGAGGTCGGACGGGGCCTTGAAGTAATATTCGACCGCCTGCAGCGTCTCGGGATCGCGGTAGAGGCCGATATGGGCCACGCGGGCGGAGGGCACGAGATCGAGCATTCCGTCGAGGAAGCCGACGCCGGCGCGCAGGATCGGCGCGAAGACGAGCTTCTTCCCGGCGATCTGCGGCGCCTGCATCGGCGCGAGCGGCGTCTCGACCGTGACGTATTCCAGCGGCAGGTCGCGCGTGACCTCGTAGCAGAGCAGCATGCCGATCTCGTTGAGCAGCTGCCGGAAGCCCTTCGTCGAGCGTTCCTTGGCGCGCATCAGGGTGAGCTTGTGCTGGACGAGCGGGTGATCGACGACGGTGACGCCCTGCATGATCCGGATCCCTTCCTGACGGCCGTTGCTGACGCTCTCTCCTAGCCGAAGCGCGAGGGGATGGGAACGGCGCGCGGCGTCGCCGTCCACCCGTTCATCTCCCGCTCAGGCGGACGGGCTTAAGGACGGCTCTCGTGCACGAGGCGAACCGTCCGGGCGGTCCCGGCGTTCGGCCCGCACCGTCCGCTCGAGGAAAGGATGGACAGCCATGGCGCAAGGAACCCATGCCGCCACCCAGGCCGCCACATACGCGGCCTGCGGGCGCGCGCTGCTCGCCGCCCTGGTCGGCGCGGTCGCGCTCCTGATCGCCGCGACCGACCTCGCCGCCGCCGCGCCGGCGCGCACGACGGCCGATCTCAACCTGCGTACCGGCCCCGGCACGCAATATCGCGTCATCCTGGCGATGCCGCGCGGCAGCCTCGTCGACGTGGGCCGGTGCGTGCCGCGCTGGTGCGAGGTCTCCTATCGCGGCCGCGTCGGCTGGGCGTCGAGCCGCTACCTGCGCCAGGGCGGACGCCCGGGGCCGGTCTATCCCGCACCCGCGCCTGCGCCGGTCTATCCGGGAACGCCCTTTCCGTTCCCCTTCCCGTTCCCCTTCCCGGACGTCGATCCGCGCCCGGACTATCCGACGCGGGGGATCTGCCGCGAGCGGCCGGCGCGCTGGCTGATCGGCGAGCGGGCGACCGAGCGCCGCCTCCAGGCCGCCCTCGACGCCTCCGGCGCGCGCCGGCTGCGGGTCGAGGAGCCGGGGCGGTTCTACACGCAGGACTATCGTGAGGACCGCCTGACCGTGACGGTGAACCGCCGCGACATCGTCGTCGACGTGGAGTGCCGGTGACGGGCATCCGGGAGCGCGGCGTCAGATGACGTTGCGCTCCACCACGCGCCGCCCCTCCGCGATGCGGGCGAAGGCGAGATCGGACAGGTCGAGGGTCGCATAGCGGCCCTCGACGATCAGCTCGGCGAGCCCGCGCCCGACGGCGGGGCTCTGCTGCAGGCCGTGGCCGGAAAAGCCGTTGCAGAGGAGGAAGTTCTCCGGACCGTGCGGCGCGGCGGGGCCGATGAGCGCGTTGTGGTCGAGCGCGCACATGTCGTAGGGCCCGGCCCAGGCCGCGCCCGGCCGGATCGCCTCGAAGGCGGGCACGCGCGCGGCGAGCGCCGGCCAGATCCGCTCCTCGAAATAGGACCAGTCCACCGCCTGCGTCGCCGGGTCGTCGTCGCGCCAGGCGAGGCCCTCGTCCTCCGCCGCGCCCGGCGAGACGCCGCAGATGAAGCGCCGTCCGTCCGCCGTCTCGCCTTCGGGGCGCACGTAGACGCCGGTCGTGTCGATCATCAAGGGGCAGTTCGGCACGTCGCCGCGGCAGGCGAAGGTGAAGACGTAGCGCCGCCGCGCGAAGACCGGCAGGTCCACCCCCGCCTTCGCCGCGAGGGTGCGCGCGCCCGCGCCGGCGCAGTCGACCAGCGTCCCGCAGGCGATGCGCGCGCCGTCGGCGAGGACCGCGTGCGTGATATGCGAGCCCTCGCGCACGACGCCGGCGACCTCGCCCGCGACATAGAGCGCGCCGAGCGCCTTCGCCTTGCGCCGGAAGGCCTGGAGCAGGCCCCAGCCGTCGAACCAGCCCTCGCCCGAGAGGCCGAGCGAGCCGAGGACGACATCGTCCCCCGGGTTCAGCCAGGGAAAGCGCGCGACGAGGGCGGCGGGATCGAGCAGCGCCACGTCCGCGCCCTCCGCGACCTGGACGGCGTGGTTCGCACGCAGCACGTCCGCGCCGGCTTCGGTGGCGAGATAGAGGTAGCTGCCCTCCCTCAGGCCGATATCGCAGCTCTCTCCCGGAACGCCCAGGTGCTCCTCCAGCGCCCGCAGGAAGCGGATGCCGTGGAGCGAGATGCGCACGTTCACCGGCTGCGAGAATTGCTGGCGGATCGACGCCGCGGAGAGCGCCGAGGCGGAGCGGGCATAGGTCGGATCCTTCTCGACCACGACGACCCGGCCGGAGAAGCCGGGATGGGCGAGCAGGTGATAGGCGAGGGAGGAGCCCATGGCGGCTCCTCCGACGATGACCACGTCGGCGCTGGCGGGAAGGGTCACGGGCGTGCGGTCCGGTTGGTCGGCTAGGAGGCTGTCCAGCTAATTCGTTCTGCGACGCGAGTGCGTTTCGTTCGCGGGACGCGTTCGCCCCGTCTCATCCGGCCGGCCTCGGTCGGTTGTGAGCGGCGACGAGCTTCGCGATGTTGTGAGCGGTGCAGACGAGCGCCCATTCGGCCCTGACGGCGCCGAGGCCGCGCAAGAGGAGCTGGCGCATCCCGCGATCCTGCTTGATCTGCCCGAAGACGGGCTCGACGACCTGCTTGCGCAGCCTGTAGCGGCTGCGCCGCCCGGCGCGGGCGAGCGTCTCGGCCATGGCCCGGGTCAGGGGTGATTTCGAGAGGCGCCGCTCGGTCGCCGGGACCCCGGTGGCGTGCTTGGCGCGGCCGACGGCGACGTAGGCGCGGATGCGGCGCGCCTTCAGGGCGCCGAGGTTCGCCTCCGAGCAGAAGCCGGCGTCCGCCGAGATCTCGCGGGGCTTGGCTCCGAGATTGCGGCGCACGGCGTCCACCAGGGGGACGAGGGCGTCGACGTCGCCCGGATTGCTCTGGAGGCGGTGGGCGACGATCACCTGGTGGGCGGCGTCGACGGCGATCTGGGCGTTGTAGCCCTGGATGAAGCCGTCGCGGGTCGGCTGGATGCGGCTGTCGGGGTCGGTGAAGTTGCGCTGCGCCTTGTCCGGCGGGCCGCCGTCGGGCGCGCGCTTGGGCCGCCCGCGATCCTGCATGCCGCTGGAGGGACCGGGGCCGTCCTCGTCCTCGCCGCCCGCCGGCGCCGCCGCCTCGGCCTCCAGCGCGGCCTTGGCCGCCCGGATCCGCTCCAGCCGGCGCAGCTTGTCCGCCGCCCAGTCCGGCATCTCGTCCCCGCGCCGCTCGCCGTGCGCGGCATCCTCCTCGCGGTCCGCCGTCTCGGCCCGGTCGAGCCAGCCCGCCACCGCATCGGCCAGCGCCGGCTCCGCGCTCTTCATGCGGCCATAGCTCATCGCCTTGTGCCGCGAGGCGTTCGCCTTGATCTTCGTGCCGTCCAGAGCGACGTGCCCGAGCTGCACCAGTCCCGCCGCCCGGCACAGGCGCAGCACCTGCTCGAACAGGCGCCCCAGCGCCTTGAGATGGCGCTTGCGGAAGTCCGCGATCGTGCGGAAGTCCGGCCGCTGCAGGCCCGTCACCGCCATGAAGTCGACCCGCTCCTCGCAGGCTCGCGCCAGCTGGCGCGAGGAGTAGACCCCGCGGCTGTAGCCGTACAGCAGAAGCGCCACCATCATCGCCGGATGATACGGCGGATAGCCTCGCAGCTCGATGTAGGCGCTCAGGATATCCCGCAGATCCAGCCCCTCACGCACCGTCTCGCGCACGAAGTGCGCCGCGTGCCCAGGCGGGACGAAGTCGTGAATGGACGGCGGCAGAAGCCAGCTCTGCTCGACATCCCAGGGGCGAAACGTCTTGCTCGTGCTCATGAAACAAGAGAATCACGACCGGATTCCCACGTCCAGAAAATTACTCGGACAGCCTCCTAGGGACGGGAGCTTCGGGCTGTCATCCCGGGCGCCGAACGGCGACCCGGGACCTAGACGCGCCGACGCCTGTTTCGCGGCCCTCGGGCCGCGTCGCGCGACACGATAGCATCGAACGTGGCGCGACGAGCGCGGCAAGCGCGCTCGAGCAACGGTCGAGGTGATGGGTCCCGGGTCCGCTTCGCGGCCCGGGATGACGGTTCCTCGCGTGGCGAGAGCATCGCACGACCTCTCAGCTCCCCTTCTGCAGCGCGGCCTCGCGCAGGCCCGCGAGCGTCGCCGTCGGCGTGATCGTCTCGGGGTCGATCAGCAGGTGCAGGATCGCCGGCTTGCCCGAGGCGACGGCCCGCTCGAAGGCGGGCGCGAACTCTTCCGTGCGCGTCACCATCTCGCCGTGGCCGCCGAAGGCGCGGGCATAGGCGGCGAAATCCGGGTTCTTCAGCGCGGTGGCGGTGACGCGGCCGGGATATTCGCGCTCCTGATGCATGCGGATCGTGCCGTACATGCGGTTGTCGACCACGATGACGACGATGGGCAGATCGTACTGCACCGCGGTGGCGAATTCCTGCCCGTTCATCAGGAAGCAGCCGTCCCCGGCGAAGGCGACGACGGTGCGCTCCGGATGGAGGCGCTTGGCGCCGACGGCCGCGGGCGTGCCGTAGCCCATCGAGCCGGAGGTCGGCGCGAGCTGCGTGCCGTAGCGGGTGAACCTGTGGAAGCGGTGGATCCAGGTGGCGTAGTTGCCCGCGCCGTTGCAGAGGATCGCGTCCTCCGGCAGGACCTCGGCGAGGTGGGCCATGACCGCGCCCATCTGCAGGTCGCCCGGATGCGTGATCGTCCGCGGGTCGGACCACGCGAGATAGGCCGCGTGGGCCTCCTCCGCCGCGCCGGCCCAGGGGATCGTGGCGGGCGGCTGGACGCCTTCGAGCGCCGCGGTGAAGGCGGTCGGCGCGGCGTTGATCGCCAGACGCGGCCGGTAGACGCGGCCGAGCTCCTCCGCGTCCGGATGGACGTGGACGAGCTCGACGCCCGGGTCGGGAATGCCGAAGAGCGCGTAGGATTGGCTCGCGATCTCCGAGAGTCGCCCGCCGACGGCCAGCACGAGATCGGCCTCGCGGATGCGGGCGAGAAGCTTCGGGTTGACGCCGAGCCCGAGATCGCCGGCGTAGCAGGAATGGTCGTGGGAAAACAGCATCTGCCGGCGGAAGGTGCAGGCGACCGGCAGGTCGAAGCGCTCGGCGAAGCGGGTGAAGCGCGCCACCGCCGCCTCGCTCCAGCGCGCGCCGCCCAGGAGCGCGATCGGGCGCTTCGCCGCCCAGAGCAGCTTTTGCAGCTCCGCCATCTGCGCGAGGCCGGGATGCGTCTCGACGGGGGCGTAGGCCGGCGCGTCGGCGACGGCGGCCTCTTGTGTCAGCATGTCCTCGGGCAGCGCGATCACGACGGGGCCGGGGCGGCCGGACGTCGCGACGTGGAAGGCGCGCGAGACGATCTCCGGGATGCGGGCGGGATCGTCGATCTCGGTCGCCCATTTGGCGATCGTGCCGAACACGGCGCGGTAGTCGAGCTCCTGGAAGGCCTCGCGCTCCTTCATGTCGCGGGCCACCTGGCCGACGAAGAGGATCATCGGCGTCGAATCCTGCCGCGCGATGTGGAGCCCCGGCGAGGCGTTGGTCGCGCCGGGCCCGCGGGTGACGAAGCAGATCCCCGGCCGGCCCGTGAGCTTGCCTTGCGCCTCCGCCGCCATGGCCGCCCCGCCCTCCTGGCGGCAGACGGTGATCGCGACCTGCGCATCGTGCATCGCGTCGAGCGCGGCGAGGTAGCTCTCGCCGGGCACGCAGAACACGTGCCGGGCGCCGTGGACGAGAAGCTGGTCGACGAGGATCTGCCCGCCGGTGCGCGAAGGTGTGGTCATGGGACGGCTCCGAAGCTGCCCGCAGTATGGCGGGGCGGACCCGGGAGGGAAACAGGCGCGGTGCGGATCGGGCATGGGGCCCGGTGCTCCTGCGCGTGCGGCGACGCCGGCTTCTGCTTCGAACCCGCGCCTCGATTCCACGCGTCAGGAGCGCAGGTTGAACACCCGGTGCGGCACGAACTCGCCGCGCTCGATCGTGCCGGTGGAGACCAGCACGCCGCCGAAAGTGGCGTAGGCGGGACCTTCGACCGGCGCGTCGCGGCCGCGCAGGATCACCGACTGGCCGCGCATCAGCCGCGCCGCCGCGTCGCGGGAGACGGGGACCTGATCGAGCTCGCCCAGCGCCGTCTGCACGGGGAGGACGAGATCCTCGAGGGACGGCGCCTCGCCGGCCTCGGTGGCGGCGCGGAAGGCCTCGAGGTCCTCCGCCTCCACGGTGTCCTCCTCGGTGAAGGGCCCGACGCGGGTGCGGCGCAGGGAGGAGACGTGGCCGAGGCAGCCGAGCCGCCGGCCGAAATCCCGGGCGAGCGCGCGGACATAGGTGCCGCGGCCGCATTCGGCCTCGAACACCGAGGTGTCGCCGGTATGCGCCACGAGGGACAGGCGGTCGATCTCCACCGGGCGGGCCACGAGCTCCACCGCCTCGCCGTCGCGGGCGAGGTCGTAGGCGCGCTCGCCGGCGATCTTGATGGCCGAGAACTTGGGCGGGATCTGCATGATCTCGCCGATGAAGTCCGGCAGGATGGCCTCGATCTCCGCCGGGCTCGGGCGCGCGTCGGAGCGGCCGACGGCCTGGCCCTCGGCGTCGTCCGTGTCGGTCTCGACGCCCCAGGTGACGGTGAACAGGTAGGCCTTGCGACCGTCCATGACGAAGGGAACGGTCTTCGTCGCCTCGCCGAGCGCGATGGGCAGCAGGCCCGAGGCCAGCGGGTCGAGCGTGCCGGCATGGCCCGCCTTCTTGGCGTTGAGCGCACGCTTGACCATGGCGACCGCCTGGGTCGAGGTCGTGCCGACCGCCTTGTCGAGCACCACCCAGCCGTTGACGTCCCGGCGCTTGGGCCGGTCCGGGCGCGGGCCGCGCTTGCCGCGGGAGCCTCGCGTCGGCGCCTCGCCCGGGCGCGGGGCGTTCTCGCCGGCGGGGGCCGTGTTGGTCTCGTCGCTCATCGTGGAACCCATCTCGTCCAATCCGGAAAGCGCCTGACGCGTCAGGCGTCGTCTTCGTCGCCCGCCTCGGGCGCGGCCTCGACGTCGCGCCGCACCCGCTCGGAGCGCAGCAGCGCGTCGATGCGGGCCGCCTCGTCGAAGCTCTCGTCGCGGCGGAAGCGCAGGTCCGGCGCGAATTTCAGGTTGACCCGCCGGGCGACCTCGCCGCGCAGGAGCTTCTTGGAGCGGTCCAGCGCGCCCAGCACCGCCGCCTCGTCCTGGCCGCCGAGCGGCATGACGTAGGCGGTGGCGAGCTTGAGGTCCGGCGACATGCGCACCTCCGGGATGGTGACGACGTGGCTCGTCAGCACCGGGTCGGGCAGGTCGCCGCGGGTGAGCACGTCCGACAGCGCGTGGCGGACGAGTTCCGCGACGCGCTGCTGACGCTGTGTGGGGCCGGCGGATGCGAAACGCTTCGCCATGGCGGGCGCCTCCTTCGCGGGCCCGCGCGGGCCCGCCGATACGACGCGTGCGCCGCGCCCGGCTCGGGGCGCGGCTCACGCGTGAGGGGATGAAACGGCCCGCGCGGCGCGGGGGTTCGGACGCCGCGCCGCGCGGGAAACGAGATGGCCCGGGTGGGCGCCGCGCGTCAGAGCGTGCGGCGCACCTCGTGGACGAGATAGCACTCGATCACGTCGCCCTTGCGCATGTCCTGGTAGTTCTCGAAGGCCATGCCGCATTCCTGGCCGGCCACCACCTCGCGCGCGTCGTCCTTGAAGCGCTTGAGCTGGGAGAGCTTGCCCTCGTGGATGACGACGTTGTCGCGGATCAGGCGGACATGCGCCCCGCGCTGCACGACGCCGTCCTGGACGCGGCAACCCGCGACCTTGCCGACCTTGGACACGTTGAAGACCTCGAGGATCTCCGCCTCGCCCAGCCGCTCCTCGCGCAGCTGCGGGGGAAGCATGCCCGACATGACGGCTTTGATGTCGTCCACCAGGTCGTAGATGATGTTGTAGTAGCGCACCTCGACGCCGACGCGCTCGGCGGCCTCGCGGGCCTCCTTGTGCGCGCGCACGTTGAAGCCGAGCACCACGGCCCCGGACGCCTCGGCGAGCGTGACGTCCGACTCGGTGATGCCGCCGACGCCGGCATGGATGACGCGGGCCGCGACCTCGTCGTTGCCGATCTTGTCCAGCGCGCCGACGATGGCCTCGAGCGAGCCCTGCACGTCCGCCTTGACGACGAGCGGCATCTCCTTGCGGCCGACGCCTTCCTTGAGGTCGCGCATCATCTCCGCGAGCGAGCGGGTGGCGCCGCCGGTGCGCGCGGCGAGGCGCTCGCGCTTCTGGCGGGCGCGGTACTCGGTGACCTCGCGGGCGCGCGCCTCGTTCTCGACGACCGCGACGCGATCGCCGGCCTCGGGCGTGCCGTTGAAGCCGAGCACCTCGACCGGAACCGACGGACCGGCCTCCTTCACCTGCGCGCCGATGTCGGAGACGAGCGCGCGCACGCGGCCCCATTCCGAGCCGGCGACCACGATGTCGCCGGTCTTCAGCGTGCCGCGCTGGACGAGCACGGTCGCCACCGGCCCGCGGCCGCGGTCGAGCTTGGCCTCGACGACGGTGCCCTCGGCCGCCCGGTCCGGGTTGGCCTTGAGATCGAGGATCTCGGCCTGGAGCGCGAGGCCCTCGAGCAGCTCGTCGAGACCCGCGCGGGTGACGGCGGAGACCTCGAACTCGAGCGTGTCGCCGCCCATGGACTCGACCTGGACGTCGTGCTGCAGGAGCTCCGTGCGGACGCGCTGCGGGTTGGCCGACGGCTTGTCGATCTTGTTGATCGCCACGATCATCGGCACGCCGGCCGCCTTCGCGTGGGAGATCGCCTCGACCGTCTGCGGCATGACGCCGTCGTCGGCCGCGACCACCAGCACCACGATGTCCGTCACCTTCGCGCCGCGGGCGCGCATGGCGGTGAACGCCGCGTGGCCGGGCGTGTCGATGAAGGAGATCCGGCCGCCCGACGGGCTCGTCACCTGGTAGGCGCCGATGTGCTGCGTGATGCCGCCGGCCTCGCCCGCGACCACGTTGGTCTTGCGGATCGAATCGAGCAGCGAGGTCTTGCCGTGGTCGACGTGGCCCATGATGGTCACGACCGGCGGGCGCGCCCGCAGCGACTCGTCGGCGTCGGCCTCGGCGAAGAGGCCCTCCTCGACGTCGGACTCGGCCACGCGCTTGACGGTGTGGCCCATCTCCTCCGCGACGAGCTGCGCCGTATCGGCGTCGATCACGTCGGTGATCTTGTGCATCTCGCCCTGCCGCATCAGCAGGCGGATCACGTCCACCGCGCGCTCGGCCATGCGGTTGGCGAGCTCCTGGATGGTGATCGTCTCGGGGATGATCACCTCGCGCGCGATCTTCTCGCGGTCGGCGGACTGGCCCTTGCCCTGCAGGCGCTGCATGCGGCGCTTGAAGGAGGCGACCGAGCGCGTGCGCTCCTCGTCGCCGGCGAGAGCCTTCGTGACCGTCAGGCGGCCGCGGCGGCGATCCTCGCCGCCCTTCGTCGCCTTCGGCGCGGGCGGCGCCTTGGGCGCGCCCTTGCGGCCGCGGGGCGCCTCCTCCTCGGCGGCGGGACGGGCGCGCGCCGGCGCGCCGGCGGCGGGCGCCGCGGCGGGACGGGCGGCCGGCTCCGCGGCCTTGGCGGCCGGGCGCTCCGGCTTGACCTCGGGCTCGGGCTCCGGCGCGGGACGCGCCATGAAGTCGAGGCTCGCCGGCTTGCGGGCGTCGGCGCGCGGCACGATCGTGCGCGGCGGCAGGCCCGGACGCGGCGGGGTGGCGCGCGGCGTGGGACGCTCCGCGGCCGCCGGCTTGGCGGCGGCCGTCTTCGCGGCTGCGGGCTTGGCGGCGGCGGCGGGCTCGGCGGCGGCCGCAGGTTGCGCCGCGTCGGCCTTCGGCTCCGCGGGAGCGGCCTGCGGCGCCTCGGCGGCGGGCGCGGCCTCGGCGGCCTTGGCGGCCTCCTCGGCCTCGCGGCGGGCGCGCTCCTCCGCCTCGCGGCGGCGCTCCTCGTCGGCGCGCGCCTCGGCTTCCGCCTCGGCGCGGGCCTTGGCCTCGGCCTCCTGGCGGCGGCGCTCGTCTTCCTGCCGACGGCGCTCGTCCTCCTCGCGGCGGCGGGCGTCGAGCAGGGCGGCGGCGCGGGCGTCCCGCTCGCTCTCGGAGAGCGTGCGCAGCACCTGCCCGCCCGGACGCGTCGGCGTTCCCGGGCGCGGCGCCTTCTGCGCCGGCGCCTGCGGCGCGGCGGGCTTCGCGGTGGCGGGCGCCGCCTCCTTCGCCTCTGCCGGCGGGCGGGTGCCGCGCTTGCGCTCGACGACGACCTGCTTGGTGCGCCCGTGCGAGAAGCTCTGACGCACCGTACCCTGCTCGACGCGGGGCTTCAGGCTCAGGGTCTTCTGCGGCGCGTGCAGCGTCTTGTCGCCCGGGGTTTTCGTATCAGACATTCCGCTCACAATCCTGCGGGTTCGTATCGTCGGCGTCGGCCTCCTCGGGGTCGAGGGGCGCGGCCGCCATGGCGATGGATCCGCGATACACGCTTAGCCGTCCCCAGCGCTCCAGGAAGACGCGGCTTCCGGCGCCGGAGACGAGGGCAGCATGTATCACATGAGACCGCCCCAAAGCCAAATCCAAATCGTGGCCGGACAGCTCCGTCACGACCGGAATCCGCTCCGCGGCGTCGCCCAGGCGCCGTCGCAGCGCCTGAGCGATCTTCCTCTTGCCGTCCTCCGCCGCTTCCGCGGCGTGAACGAGGGCGGCGATCGGCTTCGAGACGATGGTCTTCACCACCGTGTCGAAACCGGTCACGACCCGCCCCGCCTTGTTGGCGAGGGCGAGGCCCTGGCGGAGATCCTCGACCAGAGCGACGTCGATCGCCGCGGCGAGATCCTCCGGGACGGTGACCGGCGCCTTGAGGCCCCGGGCGAAGAGCCGGCGCCTCGCCGCCTCCTCCACCGCCTCGCGCCTGGCCGATACCCATACGCCCCGGCCGGGCAGCTTGCGTTTCAAGTCCGGCGTCACCACCCCGTCGGGGGAGGCGACGAACCGGATCAGCTCGTCGGGCGAGCGGACCTCGCGGGTCGCCACGCAGGTGCGCTGCGGCTCGCGGCGCGCGTTGCGCCAGCGGGACGCCGCCTTCGCGGCGGCGCGGTCCTGAGCTTCGTCGCGCGGCACGCCCGCTTCGCCCTCGCTTCTCGTCCGTTCCTCAGCTCGGATGAGCTTCGGTCCCCTCGGCGCCGCCCTCGGCCTCGCCGTAGCTCTCCGCGCCCTCGTCGTGGCCTTCCTCGAGGCCTCCCTCGACGCCTTCCTCCTGGCCCTCCTCGGCCGGCGGCTCGATCCAGCCCGCGCGCACGCGCGCGTCCATGATCATCGCCTCGGCCTCGGCCCGCGACAGCTCGAAGCCGTCGAGGAAGCCCGGATAGCGCTTCGCCTCCGCGCCGCGGCCTTCCGTGTAGCCCACGAGATCGTCCGTGGCGCAGCCGGCGAGGTCCTCCATCGACTTGACGTCGTTCTCGCCGAGCGCGACCAGCATGCCGCTGGTGACGCCCGTCACCTCGCGCAGCTCGTCTGCGACGCCGAGCTCGACGCGCTTGGCCTCGTTCTCGGCCTCGATCTTCTCCAGATGCTCGTTGGCGCGCATCTGGATCTCCTGCGCCGTCTCCTCGTCGAAGCCCTCGATCGAGGCGATCTCGCCGAGGTCGACGTAGGCGATCTCCTCGATGTTGCGGAAGCCCTCGGAGGCGAGCAGCTGACCCACGACCTCGTCGACGTCGAGCGCGTCCTGAAACAGGGTGGTGCGCTCGGTGAACTCCTTCTGGCGGCGCTCGGATTCCTCGGCCTCCGTCAGGATGTCGATGTCCCAGCCCGTCAGCTGCGAGGCGAGGCGCACGTTCTGGCCGCGCCGCCCGATCGCAAGGCTCAATTGGTCGTCCGGGACGACGACTTCAATACGCTCGTTGTCCTCGTCGAGCACCACCTTGACGACTTCCGCCGGCTGCAGCGCGTTGACGATGAAGGTCGCCTCGTCCTGCGACCAGGGAATGATGTCGATCTTCTCGCCCTGCAGCTCGCCGACCACGGCCTGCACGCGCGAGCCGCGCATGCCGACGCAGGCGCCGACGGGATCGATCGAGGAATCGCGCGAGATCACCGCGATCTTGGCCCGCGACCCCGGGTCGCGGGCGACCGCGCGGACCTCGACGATGCCGTCGTAGATCTCCGGGACCTCCTGGCCGAACAGCTTGGACATGAATTGCGGATGCGTGCGCGACAGGAAGATCTGCGGCCCGCGGGTCTCGCGGCGCACGTCGTAGAGATAGGCGCGCACCCGGTCGCCGGGGCGGAAGGTCTCGCGCGGGATCAGCTCGTCGCGGCGGATGATGGCCTCGGCCCGGCCGAGATCGACGATGACGTTGCCGTACTCGACGCGCTTGACCAGCCCGTTGACGATCTCGCCGACGCGGTCCTTGAACTCGTCGTACTGGCGGTCGCGCTCGGCGTCGCGCACCTTCTGCACGATGACCTGCTTCGCCGACTGGGCGGCGATGCGGCCGAAATCGAAGGGCGGCAGCGGCTCGGCGATGAAGTCGCCGATCATGGCGGCGGGGTTCTTGCGCCGCGCCTCCTCGAGGGAGATGTCGGTGGCGTCGTTCTCGACCTGCTCGACCACGTGCAAGAGGCGCGAGAGCGCGATCTCGCCGGTCTTCGGGTTGATCTCGGCGCGCACCTCGGTCTCGCTGCCGTAGCGCGAGCGCGCGGCCTTCTGGATGGCGTCCTCCATCGCGGCCAGCACGATCTGGCGGTCGATCACCTTCTCGCGGGCGACCGCGTCGGCGATCTGCAAGAGTTCGAGCCTGTTGGCGCTGACGGCCATCGCGTGTCACTCCTTCGACGAAGGGAAGTTGTCGTTGTCCTCGGAGGCGGGGCCCTCGGCCTCCTCCTCGCTCTCGATCGTCTCGTCCGCGCCCTCGGCCGAGGGCGCCGTGCCCCGCCTGAGCGACTCGCGGATCAGGTCGTCGGTCAGCACGAGCCGCGCCTCGCCGATGTCCGCGAGCGGAAGCCGGGCGAGCCGCTCCTCGGGCGTGGGCGCGTCGGGCAGCTCGACGAGGGCGTCCTCGCCCTCGACGCCGCGCACCAGGCCGCGGAACCGCTTGCGCGCGCCGACAGGCCGGGCCATCTCGACCTTGGCCTCGTGGCCGGCCCAGCGCACGAAGTCTCCGGGCCGCACCAGCGGCCGGTCGATGCCGGGCGAGGAGACCTCGAGATTGTAGGCGGTGGTCACGGGATCGTCGACGTCGAGCGCCGGCGAGATCGCCCGGCTCACCGTCTCGCAATCGTCCACGCCCATCGTGCCGTCCGGCCGCTCGGCCATGATTTGGACCGTGCAGCCGTTCTGGCTCGTGATCTTCACGCGAACGAGACGATAGCCGAGATCCTCGATCACGGGCTCGACGATGCTGGCGACCCGCGCGGCGAGGCCGGTCTCGGAGATCAGGCGTTCTTCCTGTCGGTCTTGCAGTCGATCCGCCACGGCGGCAAACATCCTCGTCGCTCGAAAGCTCTTCTCGGCGCGGGGGCGTCCCGCGCCGCGCTCCGGCCGCGGTCACAGCGGGGTCGGGCAGAGCCGACGCCCAATATGACAAAGGAGCGGACCCGGTGGGGCCCACTCCCGCGAGGCGACGCTTCCACGCCGCTACCAGAGCTGACGAGACGGGATATACGCGGCCTCGCGCATTTGTTCAACCCGGGTTCGCCCGCATTCGCACGGGAGGCGCAACAAATCGCTTACGAAAGGGCACTAGTGTCCCTGCGTCACGCGGGGGCGCAGCCCTCCGCCGCGCGCCAGGAAGAGCCCGCCGCATGGACATCCTCGGATCGCTCGTCGCCGACGTGGAGGACGCCGTATCCAACGGCGACCCGTCGCGGCGCGTCGAGACGCTGCGGCGGATGACCGATCTCTTCATCGAGCAGGCCCCGCACCTGGCGGACCTGCACGTCGCCGTCTTCGACGAGGTGATCCTGCGGCTCGCCCGCGGCATCGAGTTCCGGGTGCGCGTCGAGCTCTCCGAGCGCATCGCCGACACGACGAACGCCCCGCGGGGCGTGCTGCGGGACCTCGCCCTCGACGACGAGATCGCGATCGCCCGCCCGGTGCTCGAGCGCGCGATCCGGCTCGACGAGGAGGATCTCGCCGCGGTGGCGGCGCAGAAGAGCCAGGAGCACCTCCTCGCGCTGTCGCGTCGCCCGAGCCTCTCCGAGCGCGTCACCGACATCCTGGTCGACCGCGGCGACGAGCGCGTCGTCTGCGCCGTCGCCGAGAACGAGGGCGCCTGCCTGTCCGACCGCTCGCTGGCGGCGCTGGTCGACAAGGCACGCAGCGACGAGACGCTCCAGGCCGCGCTCGAGGGCCGCGCCCGGCTCGGCGACGAGCAGCTCGCCCAGCTCGTCGCCATCGCCCGCGAGAAGGCCCGCAGCAACATGCGCGACGCGCTCGGGCCCGGCTTCGTCATCGACGGCGACGCCTTCGACGACGCGGTCGACGACGCCGCCGAGGATCTCGCGCGCACCGCGAGCTACAAGGCGCTGGTCGACGATTTCGCCGACGCGGCGCGCACCGTCTCCGCGGCGGCGGGGAGCGGCGGCCTCGACGAGGAGACCATCGCCGCCTGGGCGCGCGAAGGGCGGATCGAGGATGCGCTCGCGGCCATCGCCCACCTCGCCGGCGTGCCGACGCCGGTCGTGGCGCGGGCCTACCACTCGAACCATTACGACCCGCTGCTCTTCTTCGTGCGCTCGCTGAAATTCGGCTGGGCGACCTTCAAGGCCTTCCTCGTCGCCAAGGCCGGGCGCGAGCTCACCGACGAGGTCCACCGCTCCGCCTTCGCCGCCTACCAGCAGCTCTCCGTCTCGACCGCCCAGCGCATCGTGCGCTTCACCGCGATGCGCGAGCGGACGCTGGAGGCGGAGGGGCTGTGAGGGCGCTTCGTCGTATCTCCCTGCCCCAGCCATAGACGCGCACAATTCGAGCGATCGACTCAACCGTCTCTCGAATCCCCCTCGCTAGTCTCCGGTCGGGAGGCACGAGGAGCCATGAACGCGATGCCCGCTCTGATTCGAGAGGTCGACGACGCCATTGCTCGGGGGACGACCGCGCGCCGCGCGGATCACCTGCGCAAGGTCACCGATCTCTTCCTGCGCGACGCGCCGGCCTTGACCGACGATCAGGTGGACCTGTTCGACGTCGTCATCGCCCGGCTCGCCGCCGCCATCGAGGCCCGCGCCCGCGCCGAGCTCGCGGAGCGCCTCGCCGACGCGCCGAACGCGCCGCGCGGCGTGATCCGCTCGCTCGCCCACGACGAGATCGCCGTGGCGCGGCCGGTGCTGGAGCGCTCGAACCGGCTGTCCGACGAGGATCTCGTCGCGGTCGCCATCGCCAAGGGGCGCGAGCACATGCTCGCGATCTCGAGCCGGCGGAGCCTGAGCGAGCCCGTCACCGACGTGCTGGTCAAGCGGGGGGACCGGCGCGTGGTGCATGCGGTCGCCGGCAATCCCGGCGCGCGCCTCTCGGAGGGCTCCGTGGGCGCGCTCGTCGACCGCGCCCGCATGGACGAGCCCCTGCAGGAGCTGCTGCAGGAGCGCGGCGACCTGCCGGAGGAGCATCTGCGCCAGCTCGTCGCCGTCGCGCAGGAGACCGCGCGCCGGCGCCTCGCCGCCGACGCGCCGGCGGGCGTCGATCTCGACGAGGCGGTGGAGATCGGCGCGAGCTCGGTCCGCGCGGCCGTCCTGCCCGAGGGGCGCGACCTCGGCGCGGCCTACGCCGCGGTCTCGCGCATCGCCGCGACGCGGCCGATCACCGAGGCCGACGTCGCGACCTATGCCCGCGACGGCAAGGCGGACGAGGCGATCTGCGCCATCTCCTTCGCCGCCGATCTCGGCCTGCCCACGGCCGAGCGGCTGTTCAAGGCGGGCGATTCGGAGCTTCTCGTGGTGGTGGCCCGCGCCCAGGGCTGGGCCTTCGGGACGCTTGAGCCGCTGCTGAAGCTGCGCGAGCCGGAGAGCGCGACGGCGCCGCACGCCTTGAAGCGCGCCCGCGACGCCTTCGAGCAGCTGCGCCCGCAGACGGCGCAGCGCGTCGTCCAGTTCCTCAAGGCGCGCGAGGCCTCGCAGAAGCGCGCGGCCGAGGCCGCCGCCCAGCGCCAGCTGAAGGCCCGGATACGCTGAGAGGAGCCTCAGCCCCAGGGCCGGCGACGGCCCCAAGGCGCCGCGCCGCTCCGCGCCGCGCCGCTCCGCGCCGGGGCGGCGGTCTCGCCTCCCCCGCCGCCGATGCCCAGCTCCCGCGCCAGATCGACGAGCGCCGCGACGCGGTTCTCCGTCGCCGGGTGGGTGGAGAACATGCCGTCGATGGCCCCGCCCTCGAGCGGGTTGACGATGAACATCGAGGCCGTGGCGGGGTGGCTCTCGGCGTCCGGATTGGGCGTGCGGGCCACCCCGCCGGCGATCTTGCGGAGCGCCGAAGCGAGCCAGAGCGGGTTGCCGCAGATCTCCGCCCCGATCCGGTCCGCCGCGTATTCCCGCGAGCGGCTGATCGCCATCTGGATGATCATGCCGCCCAAGGGCGCGAGGAAGATCATGGCGATGAGCGCGATCGGGTTCTGCCGCTCGCCGCCGCGCATGCCGCCGAACAGGAAGCCGAACTGGGCGAGCGTCGCCAGCGCGCCGGCGAGCGTGGCGCTCACCGTCATGGTCAGCGTGTCGCGGTTCTTCACGTGGGCGAGCTCGTGCGCCATGACGCCGGCGAGCTCCTCGCGCGAGAGCGATTGCAGGAGGCCCGTCGTCGCGGCCACCGCCGCGTTCTGCGGATTGCGGCCGGTGGCGAAGGCGTTGGGCTGGGGATTGTCGATGACGTAGACCCGCGGCGGCGGCAGGTCCGCGCGCCGCGCGAGATCGTGCACCATCGCGACGAGCTCCGGCGCGCTCGCCGCGTCGACCTCGCGGGCGTGGTGGGCGCGCAGCGCCAGCTTGTCCGAGTTCCAGTAGGCGTAGGCGTTGGTCGCGGCCGCGAGGCCGAGCGCGATCAGCATGCCGCCCGTGCCGCCGAGCCAGTAGCCGACGACGCCGAAGAGCGCGGTGAGCGCGGCGAGGAGGAGTGCGGTCTTGAACACGTTCATCGCGGATCGGGCCTTGGGCGGGGGTCCCCTTTCGGGGCGCGCGCGCCTATATGGACGCAACGCAGATGTGGGAACGCCGTCCCGCTGGCGGCAAGAGGTTCGTCGAATAGGCTCCCGAAGGAGAAGCGCGGCATGCAGGACGAGACCACCCGCGACGCCCCCGCGGAGAGCGGGGAGACCCTGCCCGGCGCGGCGCCGGGCAAGGCGCTGACGCCCGCGGCGCAGCGGGCGCTGGAGGAGGCCGCGGCGCGCCGCGCCGCCATCGACGCCCGCGCCGCGGAGATTTCGGCGACGCCCGAGACCAACGGCCGCGGTGGTCTCGAGCCGGTCCGCTACGCCGATTGGGAGATCAAGGGCATCGCCTGCGACTTCTCCTGAGCGGCGCCCGCCTCAGCGGCTCGCCGTCTCGCCCGCGAGCGTCAGCTCGAGGTATTTCGCCGTCACCGGCTCGATCTGTGCGGCGACGCGCTTGGCCATTGCCTCCTCCTCGGCCAGCGACTGGCGGAAGGCGGAGACGTGGGCCGTGTCTCCGGCGCGCTCGGCGATCGAGATCAGCGAGCGGTAGGCGGCGATCTCGTAGTTCTCCAGAGCGTGGTCGGCGTAGAGGTTCTTGAGGATCTCGTCCTGGGCCGGCGAGTGGAAGATCGCGGCCGCGTTGCCGGCGGCGCCGAGCACGGTCTCCTTCACGGTGGACGGCCGGGCGCCCTGGCCTTCGAGCGCGGTCTCCAGCCGGTCGCGCTGCTGCTTCGTCTCGGCGATGTGCGCCTCCAGGATCGCCTTCATCTCCGGATAGCGCTCCAGCCGGTCGACCTGGCGCTCCATGGCCTGGAGCGCCTCGAGCTCGAGGGCGTGGGTGTTCTTCAGCGCGGTCACGTAGGTGGACTGCAGGTCGGCCATCACGGACCTCCTTTTCGTCACGGTTTCGGATCGCACCCGAACGGACGCGGCCACGGCAGGGTTCCGGAGCGCTCCCGCGACTCATGGCGACCGCGGCGCTGATGACAGCGCGGCGGCGATATGCCATCCCTCGGCGTCATGTCGCCGCTCCTCGCCACCGCCATCGGCTTTCTCGCGATCCTCTCCTGGGGATTGCTCGCGCTGTTCACCGCCGCGTCCGGCGTGATCCCGCCCTTCCAGATGAACGCGATGTGCTTCGCGATCGGCGGGCTCCTCGGGCTCCTCACGCTGCCGTTCCGGCCGGGCGCCGTACGGGCGCTGATCCAGCCCTGGCGGGTCTGGGCGCTGGGCGTGGGCGGCCTGTTCGGCTACCACGCGCTCTATTTCGCGGCTCTGCGCCTCGCCCCGCCGGCGGAGGCCTCCCTCGTCGCCTATCTCTGGCCGCTGCTCATCGTCGTCTTCTCCGGCTTGCTTCCGGGCGAGCGGCTGAAGGCGATCCACGTCGCCGGCGCGCTGATCGGCTTCTCGGGCGTCGTCGTGCTCGCGCAGGGCCAGGGCCTCGCGGCGCGGGTCGAGGACGTGCCGGGCTATCTGCTGGCGCTCGCGGCGGCGCTGTTCTGGTCGTCCTATTCGGTGCTCTCGCGCCGGGTCGCGAGCGTGCCGACGGACGCCGTCGTCGGCTTCTGCTTCGCCACTGCGATCCTCTCGCTCGCCTGTCATCTCGCCTTCGAGACGACGGTCTGGCCGGCGGACACGACGCAATGGCTCGCCGTCCTCGCGCTCGGGCTCGGGCCGGTGGGCGCGGCCTTCTACGCCTGGGACATCGGCTGCAAGCGCGGCGACATCCGCCTCCTCGGGGTGGCCGCCTATTCCGCGCCGGTGATCTCGACGCTCGCCCTCGTCGCCACGGGCTACGCCGCGCCGACGCTGGCGCTCGCGGCCGCCTGCGCGCTGATCGTGGCGGGGGCGCTGGTGGCGTCCGGGGACAAGCTCCTGCGGCGGCGCCCCGCCGGCGCGTGAGCTTCCCCACCTCTCGCGCCGCGTGCTACACCACGGCCCCCGTCCAGCCCGGAGCCGCCCGATGAAGCCGCTCAACACCGTCTTCACGAACCTGCCGACCACGATCTTCGAGGAGATGTCGCGGCGCGCGCGCGAGACGGGAGCCGTCAATCTCGGCCAGGGCTTCCCGGACGATCCCGGCCCGCTCGACGTGCGCGAGGCGGCGGCGAAAGCCGCGGTCGAGGGCTGGAACCAGTACCCGCCCATGCTCGGCCTCCCCGAGCTGCGCGCCGCGATCGCCGCGCACTACGCCCATTGGCAGGGCCTCGATCTCGATCCCGAGCGGGAGGTGATGGTCACGTCGGGCGCCACCGAGGCGCTGGCCGGCGCGCTGATGGCGATCCTCGAGGACGGCGACGAGGTGGTGCTGTTCGCGCCGATGTACGACGCCTACCTGCCGCTGGTGCGCCGCGCCGGCGGCGTGCCCCGCGTCGTCACCCTCCAGCCGCCGCGCTTCGGCCTCGACGAGGCGGCTTTGCGCGAGGCCTTCTCGCCGCGCACCAAGGCGGTGCTGTTCTGCAATCCGCTGAACCCCACGGCGACGATCTTCTCCGACGAAGACCGGGCGCTGCTCGCGCGCCTGTGCGTCGAGTTCGACGCGATCGCCGTCTGCGACGAGGTCTGGGAGCACGTCGTCTTCGACGGCGCCCGCCACCGGCCGCTGATCGCCGAGGCGGGCATGCGGGAGCGGACGGTGAAGATCGGCTCGGCCGGCAAGATCTTCAACCTCACCGGCTGGAAGGTCGGCTTCGTCTGCGCCGCGCCGGCGCTGCTCGGCACGCTCGCCAAGGCGCACCAGTTCCTCACCTTCACGACGCCGCCGAACCTCCAGGCCGCCGTCGCCTACGGGCTTTCCAAGGACGACGCCTTCTTCGAGGAGCTGCGCGCCGATCTCCAGCGCTCCCGCGACCGCTTCGCCGCCGGGCTCGCCGATCTCGGCTTTCGCGTCATCCCGGCGGCGGGCACCTACTTCCTCACCATCGACATCGCCGACCACGGCGAGGACGACGTCGCCTTCTGCCGCCGGCTCGTGACCGACCACGGCGTCGCGGCCATCCCGGTCTCGGCCTTCTACCCGGGCGGGGAGGTGACGAACGTGGTGCGCTTCTGCTTCGCGAAGACGGACGCGACGCTGGACGCGGCGCTGTCGCGGATGCGGGGGGTGTGAGTCACGGCCTGGAGAGGAAGGCCAGGGCCACGGCCACCGCGACGAGCACGGCTCCGCTCGCCCGGCCGAGGATCGCCCTTCGGCCGCGCAGGGCATCGAGCCCGCCGAGCGCGGCACCGGCGCCGGCATAGGCCGACGCCGTGACCACCTCGATCGCGATGTAGGCGAGCCCCAGCCCCAGGATCTGGACCGTCGCCCCGCGCGGGTCCGGCACGAATTGCGGGATGAAGACCGCGAAGAGCAGATAGGCTTTCGGATTGCCGACGGCGACCGCGAACTCGCGCCGCGCCAACGCTCGCGCGTCCTTCGCGCCGGGCGCGTCGTCGCCGGCCGGATCGGGCCGGCGCATCATCGCCACCCCGATCAGCGCGAGAACGACCACGCCGATCCACTTCACGACCGCGAACGCCCGATCCGACGCTTCGAGCACGGCGCCGATCCCGAAGGCGACCGCAGCGGCGATCACCACGAACGCCGCCACCCGCCCGGTGAGGCTGAGGAGCGTGGTGCGAAAGCCGATCGTCGCCCCATGCGCGAAGGACAGGAGATTGTTGGCCCCGGGAGCGGCGGCGACGAGCAGCGCCGCCGCGAGGAAGGAGAGCAGGTGAGGGGAAAGCCCTTCGCCGAGCATCTGATCCCGCTATTCCGAGGCGGGACGGCTCACGCCTTGCGACCGAGAATACAGTGGTCGAAGATCGGTGCCTCGTCCACCGAGAGGCGATGGAGCCGGGCGACCCCCGGTCCGGGCGCGGGGGCGGCGCTTGCGGATGCCGAATCCGTCGGACATACTCGGCAACATGTCCGACGGGAGCCGATCATGCCCGAGGTAAAGCCGAAGCGACAGCACATGCAGCCGGAGCAGGCGCGCTCCGCGCGCGGCCGCAGCCGCCGTCGTACCCTCGACCCGGTGGTGGCCGAGCGCGTGGAGCAGGCGCTCGCACGCCTGAAGGAAGACGGCCGCCTGGCAGGCGATCGGGGGCGCAGGCTGAGCGTCCGGGTCGACCCGGGGCTCGTCGCCGCCGCGGCGGAGCGTGTCGGCACGGAGAACCCCACCGAGATCATCGAGAGTGCACTGGCGCTCCTGGCGTCTCCCGATCCGTTCGTGCACTGGTTCCTGACCACGCAGGACCGACTGCCCGAGGACTTCGAGCTTGCGATCTGACACCGCGCTGTCGATCGCCGAGCGTCACGACCCCGCTCTGCATACGAAGCCGTTCTGCTATCGCGGGCGGGACTCGCTTCCCTTCGACGCAGCGGACGTGCCCAAGCTGCCGCTGCTGCTCGACACCACCGTCTACATCGATCGGCTCCAGGGACGATTGCCGCCGGCACTCGTCCCGCTGCTGACGCTTCATTCGGTGAGGCACAGCGCCGTCGCCTGCGCCGAGCTCACGATCACGCTCGGCATGCTCGATCCCGCGCATCCCGGCACCCCGCAGGTGGCCGCCGCCATCTCGAACGTGCTCCGCACGATCGACATGCGCCGCACGGTGGAGCCGTCCGCGGAGGCGTTCACCCAGGCCGGCGTACTGGCGGGAACGCTCGCGCGGACGCAGGGCCTCGCGCGGCCGAAAAGAGGTCTGAGCCCCGCCGACCGATGCTGCCAGGAGGGACGGCGCCGGGAGCTTCTCAACGACGCCCTGATCTACGTCTCGGCGATCGAGAGCGAGATGCTGCTCCTGAGCCGAAACACGAGGCACCTCGATCTCCTGCAGCAGCTCGAGCCGTCGTGGAACCTGCTGCTCTACGACGCCGTCGACCCTCGCACCTAACCCCTTGCACCCCAACCTCTCGTCTTCTACGTTGCCTCCGCGTCGGCGCCGCCGCGCTTTTCCCTCATCCGCACACGCTTAAACCGGGAGACCGCACGCGATGGGTCGCTTCCTCCCCACCCGCCGGGCGCTGGGCGCGCTCGTGTCCGTGTCCGCGCTGGCGCTCGCAGCGGGCGCCGCCGCCGCGCAGGAGCGCGTCGTCAACGTCTACAACTGGTCGGACTACGTCGACCCGCAGGTGCTCGAGGACTTCACCGCCGAGACCGGCATCCGGGTCGTCTACGACACCTACGACAACAACGAGATCGTCGAGACGAAGCTGCTCGCGGGGCGCTCGGGCTACGACATCGTGGTGCCGTCGGGCCCGTTCACCGAGCGCCTGATCAAGGCCGGCGTGTTCGCGCCGCTCGAGACGGACAAGCTGCCGAACCTCGAGAACGCCTGGCCGCAGATCGCCGAGCGGCTCTCGGTCTACGATCCGGGCAACGCCTATGCCGTGAACTACATGTGGGGCACGACCGGCATCGGCATCGACGTCGAGGAGGTGCGCGAGCGCCTCGGGCCGGACGCGAACCTCGAGACCTGGGACCTCGTGTTCGACCCGGAGGTGGCGTCGAAGCTGAAGGATTGCGGCATCCACGTGCTCGACGCGCCGGAGGACCTCTTCCCCACCGCGCTGAACTATCTCGGCCTCGACCCGGATTCGAAGGACGAGGCGGACCTCCAGCAGGCCGCCGATCTCCTCGCCGCGATGGCGCAGAACGTGCAGAAGTTCCACTCGTCGGAATACATCAACGCGCTGGCGAACGGCGACATCTGCGTCGCGGTCGGCTATTCGGGCGACGTGCTCCAGGCCCAGGCCCGCGCCGAGGAGGCCGGCAACGGCGTCGAGATCGCCTACATCGTGCCGGACGAGGGCGCGCTGCTGTGGTTCGACTCGTTCTCGATCCCGGCCGACGCGCCGAACAAGGACGAGGCGCACGCCTTCATCGACTTCATGATGCGCCCCGAGGTCGCGGCGGCGAACGTGAACTACGTCGCCTACGCCTCGGGCAACCTCGCGGCGAAGGAGTTCATCGATCCGGAGGTGCTGGCGAACCCGGGCATCTACCCGAGCGACGCCACGATCGAGAACCTGTTCACCAACACCGCCTACGACCCGCGCGCTCAGCGCTTCGTGACGCGCGCCTGGACGCGGGTGAAGACCGGCCGCTGACGAACGCGGAACGGCGAGAGGACGAGGAGGCCGGGTCCTGCGCCCGGCCTTTTCGCGTCGCCTCCGCTCAGCCGCGGGGGGCGCGCGGCGTCGGTCGCCAGCCGGGCGGGGCGAGCTCGAAGCCGGCGAAGTCGAAGCCCGGCGCCACGGTGCAACCCACGAGGGTCCAGGCGCCGAGCGAGGTCGAGGTCTGCCACCAGCCAGCGGGCACGAGGATCTGCGGGACCTGCCCGCGGGCGAGATCCGGGCCGAGATGGCGCGCCTCCGCGTCGTGGCCGTCCGGCGAGAGGGTCATCACCAGCGGCGCGCCGGCATAGTGGTGCCAGACCTCCGCGGCGTCGATCCGATGCCATTCGGACACGTCGCCGAGGCCGAGCAGATAGTAGATCGCCGTCGAGACTGGGCGGCCGGAGGCGTCGACGCGCTCGTCCCGAAAGGTCTCGCGATAGAAGCCGCCCTCGGGATGCGGCTGCAGATGCAGCCGCCGCACCACCTCGTCCGCCGTCAGCCCGTCGATCGCATGCGCCATGGTCCCCTCCCGTTCGGGGAGGAAAGTAGCGCAGCCACGGCGCGTGTCAGCCCCGGTTCTTCCACTCGCGCAGGGCGCGGAAGACCTGGGACGCGGGCGCGTCCGGCATGTCGACCGAAGCCTTCAGCGCCGGCTCGGTCGCGCGAATGAAGGGGTTCGTGGCCTTCTCCTCGCCGATCGTCGTCGACCCGAACAGCGCGCCCGCGGCGGCCTTCTCCTCGGCCTCGCGGAGGCGGGCCTGGAGCGCGGAATTATCCGGGTCGGCCTTCAGCGCGAAGCGGGCGTTCGAGACCGTGTAGTCGTGTCCGCCATGGGCGACCGTGTCGTCCGGCAGCGCGGCGATGCGCTCGAGCGCGCGCCAGAGGTCGTCGTAGCCCTCGCCGAAGACGCGCCCGCAGCCCATCGGGAACAGCACGTCGCCGGGGAAGAGCAGCTTCTCGCCGGCGAAATGGAAGGTGACGTGATCGGCGCAGTGCCCCGGCGTCTCCCAGACCTCGGCGACGAGATCGCCGACCTTCACGGTGTCGCCCTCCTTCACCGTCTGCGCGACGCCCTCGAGGTTCGCCTTGGCCGGGGCGACGACGCGCGCGCCGGTCTTCTCGACGATGGCCGGGATGCCCTGGACGTGATCGGCGTGGGAGTGCGTCACGAGGATGTCGGTGAGCGTCCAGCCGGTGGCGTCGAGGGCGGCGGCGACGGCCTCGGCGTCCGGCACGTCGATCGACGCGCAGGCGCCGGTCGCGGGGTCGCGCACGAGGACGCCGATATTGTCCTGGAGGCAGCGGAAGACGTGGGTCTCGACGGCCATGGGGTGCTCCTCGGGTCGGTGTGTCTCTCGGCGCGAGGCCTACCACGCACGGGCGGCCCACGATACCCGCGCGGGCGACACCCGCTTGTCCGGAGGCGACGCTTTCCTTCCCCTACAGGGAAGGAGAGGGTTCGGCGCGCCGGCCCAGCATGTCACAGAGGCGGAAAGTCCGGCTCGCGCGAGAACGTCGTCATGAGGTCGACAAACGCGGCGCGGCCTCTATGGTGTCGCCCGGACACGACGAGGCGAGGAGGATCGCATGGCGGGGGAGCTCGGCGCGAAGGCGATGGCGATGATCGCGGATCTCGCGCGCCACACGGACGAGCCGGGCCGGCTCACCCGTCTCTACCTCTCCCCCGCCCACCAGGCCTGCGCCGAGGCCACCGCCGGCCTGATGCGAAACGCCGGCCTTGCCGTCTCCATGGACCCGCTCGGGACCGTGGTCGGCCGGCGCGAGGGGCCCGCGCCGGGCGCGAAGACGCTCCTCGTCGGCTCGCATATCGACAGCGTGGTGAATGCCGGCATCTACGACGGGCCGCTCGGCGTCGTCTGCGGCATCCTCGCGGCCGACGTGCTGCGCGGGGAGGAGCTGCCCTTCGCGCTGGAGGTGCTGGCCTTCGGCGACGAGGAGAACGTGCGCTTCCCGACCTCGCTCGCCTCCTCCTCCGCCCTCGCCGGCGACTTCAAGCCCGAATGGCTCGACGGCGAGGACGCCGACGGCGTGACCCTCCGCGAGGCGCTCCTCGCCTTCGGCGGCGACCCGGAGCGCATCGGCGAGATAAGCCGCGACCCGGCCGGCACGCTCGGCTATCTCGAGGTCCATATCGAGCAGGGGCCGGTGCTCGAGGCGAAGGATCTCTCCGTCGGCGTCGTCACCGCCATCAACGGCGCGACCCGCTCGCGCTGCACCGTCACCGGCATGGCCGGCCATGCCGGCACGGTGCCCATGGGCATGCGCGCCGACGCGCTCGCCGCCGCGGCCGAGATGGTCTCCCTCGTCGAGGCCGCCGGCGCGAAGGCGCGCGACGCCGTGGCGACGGTGGGCGTGCTCGAGGTGAGCCCCGGCGCGCTCAACGTCATCCCGGCCGAGGCGCGCTTCACCCTCGACATCCGCGCGCCGGACGACGCGGTCCGTGCGGCGCTCGTCGAGGAGATCGTCTCCGGCTGCGCCGCGATCGCGGCCCGTCGCGGCGTCGGCTTCGCGGAGGCGCGCTTCATGGACCAGGCCGCCACCGCCATGGACGAGAGCCTGATCCGCGCGCTCGAGACCGGCGCCGGCCGCGCCGGCTACGACGCGATCCGCCTCCCCTCCGGCGCCGGCCACGACGCGGTGGCGACCGCGCGGCTGTGCCCCTCCGCCATGCTGTTCGTGCGCTGCGAGGGCGGCATCAGCCACAACCCGGCGGAGGCGATCACCGCCGCCGACGCCGAGGCCGCGGTGCGCACGCTGGTGGAGGCCATCCGGGCGATCGCGCGGGGGTGAGTGTTACGCCGCCTCCACCCCCACCTCCGCCAGCAGCCACGCCCGGAACGCGCTGACCGCCGGGAGCGCCGCCTTCTCCTCCGGGTAGACCAGCCAGTAGGCCTCCTCCGAGCGGGAGGGCCGCTCGAAGGGCGTGACCAGCACGCCGGCGCGCAGTTCCTCCTCGACGAGGAAGCGCGGCACGATGGCGAGGCCGAGCCCGGCGACGGCGGCCTGGCCCACCATGGCGAATTGCTCGAAGCGCGGACCGGGCGTCGCCTGCGCCGGGTCGAGGGCGGCTTCGGTCAGCCATTGCTCCCAGGCGCGCGGGCGCGTCGCCTGCTGGAGAAGCGGCACGCCGAGCACGTCGGAGGGCTCCGCGAGACGGTGGCGCGCGACGAGCGCCGGGCTCGCGACGGGAATGATCTCCTCGCCCATCAGCCGGTGCAGCCGCGCGCCCGGCCAGGCGGGCCCGCCGAAATGGATGGCGGCGTCGTGGCCCTCCCGCGCGAAGTCGAAGGGCCGCACCCGGGTGGCGAAGTTGATCGTGACGTTCGGATAGGCCTCGGTGAAGCGCGGCAGGCGCGGGATCAGCCAGCGCGTGCCGAAGGTCGGCAGGATGGCGAGGTTGAGCACGCCGCCCGCGCCACGGAAGGCCATGACGTTGAGGGTCGCGGACGAGATCTGGCGCAGCGCCGCGCGCACCTCCACGGCATAGGCGGCGCCCGCGGGCGTGAGCGCCACGCGCTGGCGCACGCGCTCGAACAGCTTCACCCCGATCTGCGTCTCGAGCCCCGCCACCTGCCGGCTGACCGCGCCCTGCGTCAGCGCGAGCTCTTCCGCCGCGCGGGTGAAGGAGCCGTGCCGCGCGGCGGCCTCGAAGGCGGAGAGCGCGCCCAGCGAGGGCAGGTGGGGACGGCCGGCAGGGGATTCGATCATGCACGTTCCTCATGAAGTGGTGAGAACATATCGGTTGCGCGCGCGACCGAAAAGGCCGATCCTGCCGCCCGTTTCGATGATGAGGTCATGATGTCGCCTTTCGCGCCCGCCCGTCCGCAAGCGCTCGCCATCCTGGAGAAGCTCGGCGTCGCGCCGGACGCCTTCAACGATGGCGGTCTTCCCGCCCGCTCGCCCATCACCGGCGAGACGATCGCGACCGTGCGCGTGACGACGCCCGAGGGCGCCTCCGAGATCATCGCGCAGGCGCATGACGCCTTCCTGAAATGGCGCGAGGTTCCGGCGCCCCGGCGCGGCGAGCTGGTGCGGCTGCTCGGCGAGGAGTTGCGCGCCGCCAAGGACGATCTCGGCATGCTGGTTACGCTCGAGGCCGGCAAGATCGTCTCCGAGGGCCTGGGCGAGGTCCAGGAGATGATCGACATCTGCGACTTCGCGGTCGGCCTCTCGCGCCAGCTCTACGGGCTCACCATCGCCACCGAGCGCCGGCACCACCGCATGGCGGAGACCTGGCACCCGCTCGGCGTCTGCGGCGTGATCTCGGCCTTCAACTTTCCCGTCGCGGTCTGGTCGTGGAACGCGGCCATCGCGCTCGTCTGCGGCGATCCCGTCGTGTGGAAGCCCTCCGAGAAGAGCGCGCTCACCGGGCTCGCGGTTCAGGCGATCCTGCAGCGCGCCATCGCGCGCTTCGGCGACGAGGCCCCGGCCGGTCTGCACGGCCTCCTGATCGGCGGGCGCGAGGTCGGCGAGGCGCTCGTCGACGATCCGCGCGTGCCGATCGTCTCCGCCACGGGCTCGACCCGCATGGGCCGCGAGGTCGGCCCGCGGCTCGCCGGGCGCTTCGCCCGCGCGATCCTCGAGCTCGGCGGCAACAACGCCGCCATCGTGGGTCCCTCCGCCGATCTCGACCTGACGCTGCGCGCCGTCGCCTTCTCGGCGATGGGCACCGCCGGCCAGCGCTGCACCACCCTGCGCCGCCTCATCGTGCACGAGAGCGTCTACGACGCGCTCGTCCCGAAGCTCGCCGCGGTCTACGGCTCGGTCCCGATCGGCGATCCGCGCGCGGACGGCACGCTGGTCGGCCCGCTGATCGACGAGGCCTCGTTCGCCGGGATGGAGCGCGCGCTGGAGGAGGCCCGCGGCCTCGGCGCGACGGTGCACGGCGGCGGGCGCGCCGACATGCCGGGCGAGGGCGTCTACGCCCGCCCGGCCCTCGTCGAGATGCCCGCCCAGGACGGCCCCATGCTGCGCGAGACCTTCGCGCCGATCCTCTACGCCACGAAATACGCGAGCTTCGAGGACGCGATCGCGCTGCACAACGGCGTCGGCGCGGGGCTGTCGTCCTCGATCTTCACCCTGGACATGCGCGAGGCCGAGCGCTTCCTGTCCGCGTCCGGCTCCGATTGCGGCATCGCCAACGTCAATATCGGCCCCTCCGGCGCCGAAATCGGCGGGGCCTTCGGCGGCGAGAAGGAGACCGGCGGCGGCCGCGAGGCGGGCTCCGACGCCTGGAAGGCCTATATGCGCCGCACGACCAACACGGTGAACTACGGCAACACGCTTCCGCTCGCCCAGGGCGTGAAGTTCGACATCGACGCGTGACGTCGCTCGGCGTACCGAGGAGGACCTTCGAAACATGACCGCTCTCGCCCAGACGAACCCCAAGGACGCTCCGAACCCCGGCGCCTTCTCCTGGGAGGACCCCTTCCTGCTGGAGGACCAGCTCTCCGACGAGGAGCGCATGATCCGCGACGCGGCCCGCGCCTTCGCCCAGGCGGAGCTCGCCCCGCGCGTGATCGAGGCCTATCGCGAGGAGAAGACCGACCGCGCCGTCTTCGAGAAGATGGGCGAGACCGGCCTCCTCGGCGTCACCCTGCCGGAGGAATACGGCTGCGCCGGCGCGTCCTACGTCGCCTACGGGCTGGTCGCCCGCGAGATCGAGCGCATCGATTCCGGCTATCGCTCGATGATGAGCGTGCAGTCCTCGCTGGTCATGTACCCGATCTATGCCTACGGCGACGAGAACCAGCGCAAGAAGTACCTGCCGAAGCTCGCCTCCGGCGAATATGTCGGCTGCTTCGGCCTGACCGAGCCCGACGCCGGCTCGGACCCCGCCGGCATGAAGACCGTCGCGAAGAAGACCGCGACCGGCTACGTGCTCAACGGCGCCAAGATGTGGATCTCGAACTCCCCCATCGCCGACGTCTTCGTCGTCTGGGCGAAGTCGGAGGCGCATGACGGCAAGATCCGCGGCTTCGTGCTCGAGAAGGGCATGAAGGGCCTCTCCGCCCCCAAGATCGGCGGCAAGCTCTCGTTGCGCGCCTCGATCACCGGCGAGATCGTGATGGACGGCGTCGAGGTCGGCGAGGACGCGCTCCTCCCGAACGTATCGGGGCTGAAGGGCCCGTTCGGCTGCCTCAACCGCGCCCGCTACGGCATCTCCTGGGGCGTGATGGGCGCGGCGGAAGATTGCTGGCACCGCGCCCGCTCCTACACGCTGGAGCGCACGCAGTTCGGCCGGCCGCTGGCCCAGACGCAGCTCGTCCAGAAGAAGCTCGCCGACATGCAGACCGAGATCGCGCTCGGCCTCCAGGGCTCGCTGCGGGTGGGCCGCCTGTTCGACGAGGGCCGCGCCGCGCCGGAGATGATCTCGCTGATCAAGCGCAACAATTGCGGCAAGGCGCTCGACATCGCCCGCGTCGCGCGGGACATGCACGGCGGCAACGGCATCATGGAGGAGTACCACGTGATGCGCCACGCCGCGAACCTCGAGACGGTGAACACCTACGAGGGCACGCACGACGTCCACGCGCTGATCCTCGGCCGGGCGCAGACCGGGCTGCAGGCGTTCTTCTGAGGTCGAGGCGGGCTCGCGGGGGAGGCCGGGATGGGACGCGCGCTCCTCGCCGGCCTCGCCTATTTCGCCATCGTCTTCGCCGCCGGCTTCGCGCTCGGCGTCTTTCGCGCCTTCCTGCTGACGCCGGCGCTCGGGCACCTGGGCGCGGTGATCGTCGAGCTGCCGGTGATCATCGCGATCTCGGCCATCGCGGCGCGCTGGCTGGTGCGCCGCCTCGCCGTGCCGCCGGCGCTCGGCGCCCGGGCCGCGATGGGGGCGCTGGCCTTCGCGCTGCTGATGGTCGCGGAGCTCGGGCTCTCGATCGCCCTGTTCGGGCGCACCCCCGGGGAGCACTGGGCGACATACGGGCAGCTGCCGGCGCAGCTCGGGCTTCTGGGACAGGTGGTGTACGGGCTGCTGCCGCTGTTCGTGGCGCGGCGGCCGCCCACCGGGCGCGCGCGGATGGGATGAGGGGCGAATGACCGGAGTTGCAATCGCGTCGACTGGTATGATATGCCTTCCGGCATCCAGAGGATGCAGTCATGGCCGAGTGGACCGACAGCCGTTTTCCATCCGATCACGACTTGCGCGCCGCGATCGACGCTGCGCGCCGCAGGTTGGCTCAGGGCGGCGACACGCGGGAAATCGGCGGCGGTCCGTTGCCGAGCATGCCTTACGTCCTCGGGCCGGACGGCGTGAAACGCCTGCGCATAAAGCCCTCGGTCATCGAGCGCGCCTTGAAGGCCGCGGGGCGTTCCGCGTGATGTCGTCGCTGCGCCCCGCCTCGATCGAGCGTTTCGTCCAGCCGACCGATGACAACGGCGAGCGCGTCTTGGTCGGGCTGCTCGCCTTCGCCGTTTACGAGCAGGACACGCGCGAGCTGATCGGCGCGGAGGGCGTCGCGCCGGAGCAGGTCGATGGTCATCATCTCTTGCTCACCTCCGGCCAGATCGAGCTCTACAAGGCGTCGGCTCACGTTCATGTCGAACGGCTGGCGCGGACTGTGCTCGATCAGCTCCGGCCGGAGATCGAGGAAGAGACGCGAACGCAGGCGATCGACGCCGCCAAGTCGGAAATCGTCGCGACGGTCCGGGCCAGCACCTCCTGGCGTACGGTCGTGCTCTTCAATGTCGTCGCCTGGCTGCTCACCCTCGCCATCACCTTCCTCGTCGCGGTCGGCTTCGGCAACCTGACGCTGACGATCAATCCCGCCTGAGGGCGGCGAGACCCCGCACATGACCCCCCTTTCCGGCATCAAGGTCCTCGAGCTCGCGCGCATCCTCGCGGGGCCGTGGACGGGACAGCTCCTCGCCGATCTCGGCGCGGACGTGGTCAAGGTGGAGCGGCCCGGAGAGGGCGACGACACGCGCGCCTGGGGGCCGCCCTTCGTCGAGGGCGCCGACGGCGCGACGCACGCGGCCGCCTATTTCCACGCCGCGAACCGCGGCAAGCGCTCGGTGGCGGTGGACTTCACCACGCCGGAGGGGCAGGAGACCGTGCGCCGGCTCGCGGCCCATGCGGACGTGGTGATCGAGAACTTCAAGGTCGGCGGCCTCGCCAAGTACGGGCTCGACGCGCGGAGCCTGCGGGCGCTGAACCCGCGCCTCGTCGTCTGCTCGATCACGGGGTTCGGGCAGGACGGGCCCTACGCCCACCGCGCCGGCTACGACTTCATGATCCAGGCCATGGGCGGGATCATGGACCTCACCGGCGCGCCCGACGGCGAGCCGCAGAAGATCGGCGTCGCCTTCGCCGACATCTTCACGGGCGTGTACGCGACGGTCGGCATCCTCGCGGCCCTGCGCCGGCGGGAGCTCACGGGGGAGGGCGGGCACGTGGACATGGCTCTTCTCGACACGCAGGTGAGCGTGCTCGCCAACCAGGCGCTGAACTACCTGGTGTCGGGCGTCGCGCCGACGCGTATGGGCAACGCGCACCCCAACATCGTGCCGTACCAGGTCTTCCCCGTGGCCGACGGGCACGCCGTGATCGCGGTGGGCAACGATGCCCAGTTTCGCCGGCTGTGCGCGCTGCTCGGCGACGCGGCCCTGGGCGACGACCCACGCTTCCGCACCAATCGCGACCGGGTGGCGCACCGCACGGTGCTGATCGCGCTGCTCTCGGGCCTCACCGCCCGGACGACCCGCGCCGACCTGCTCGCCGCCTGCGAGGCCGCCGGCGTTCCGGCCGGGCCGATCAACAGCGTCGCCGACGTCTTCGCCGATCCGCAGGTGATCGCCCGCGCCCTGGCGCGCGACCTGCCGGCCGCGGACGTCGCCGGCGGGACGGTGCCCACCGTCCGCTCCCCGATCGTGCTGGATGAAAAACCGCAGGTCGCGGAGCACGCCGCCCCGTCGCTCGGCGCGCACACCCGGGAGGTCCTGGCCGACCCCGCCTGGGGCGGCGCCGGCTGACAGCAGGCGACCGACCCGACGGCGCGCGGCGCCGTCGTCGCGGAGGGCGAACGGCGCTGCTGCGCGGAACGCGCGCGGCCGGCTCGAACGCGCACGGCGCGCCTGGCCTCTTCGATGGTGAGACACCCCGCTCCCCGGCCGCGGCAGCCCGATCGTCGGTTCCGACTCGGCGTTTCTGGGTCGCCGTTCCCGGGTCTCCGTTCCTGGGTCGGCGCTCCTGGGTCGGCGCTCCTGGGTCGGCGTCCCCAGGTCCCGGACCGGCTTAGCGATCCACACAGGACAGACCACACATGACGACGCTCGGCACATGGCGGCGCTCGGCGTCACGGTGGCCGCCCGCCGCTCGGCGGATGCCTCGAGGTCCCCGAGGGACCCGCGCTCCGGCGCCCCGAACGCAGGCTCTCGCCACGGACGGCCGAGCGTTCGAACTCGCCGCCGTCCTCGTCTTTGCCTCCGACGCCGCGCCGGTCCGCGCCCACTCCCGCGCCCGACGCCGAAACCGTCTCCGCGACCGTCCCCGCCGCTGCTGCGCCCTTCCCCGCCGCAGCGGCCCTCTCGATCGCCCCAACCGCTCCCGCTTCTATCGCCGCGCGCTTCGCGTCCATCGCCCCCGGCCCGCTCGCATGGGCGGGGGGAGGGGCCGCCTCACCACCGGCGGGCGAAAGCGCCCGCGCTCGACGCGCCGTCGATCTCCGCGACCGTCTCGCCCTCGGCGGCGTCCCGCTCCGCCTCGACCTCCGCCTCGAACCCGTCCTCGGACGGGGGCGGGAAATAGCCCTCGACGCAGACGATCCAGTTGACCGCGAGCGCGCCGCGGGGCGCCGGGCCGCGCGTGGCGGACGAGCCGGAGACCGGCGCGGGATCGGTGACGCGGCCCAGCGGCATGGCGAAGCCGTCCGCGCCGACGCCGGCGCCGACGGGCGTGCGGCCGACGAGATCCGGCAGGGCGAAGGTCGTCTCCCCGTCGCCGCCATAGGTGTCCCGAAGCAGGATGAACAGGGCGGGATAGTCCTCCGCCGCGAGAACCTGCCCGCGGCAGAAGGCCCAGCCCTCCGGCGGGTAGTCCCCGGCGAAGGGGAGGATCATGCCGAGCATCGGGAATGAGACGACGGTCATGGCGAGACCTCGCGGCGGCGGGCCCGCCGGAAGGCCGGGCGCCGATCAGGGTGAGTGGGGAACCGGGTGCAGACGACGCCTCGTCGCTGCGCCCCGTTGCTGAACGCCTGCAATCAAGCGCGAGCGCGCACCGTTAGTCAACCCCAAAAACGCAATCGGTCGCAATTACCTGCGCGCGAAGCGCGGACATCCGTCGGTTTACGACGCTGGCGCGTATAGCCGACCGGAGGTCGTTTTGCGCCACCCGACGACGCGCCTGGGGCGCGAAACGGCCCCCGATCGGCCCGCCCGGCCGGCGGCGGACGCCCCGCCGGCGACGACGCGCCGGGGCCGATTCGCGCTGATTCGCGGTGATTCGCGACGCGGCGGCGCACGGTCGCGGCGGAAATCCGCGTCGACCGGCCGGCCATGCGAAAGCCCGCGGCGAGACGCCGCGGGCCCTGGCCGTCCGGCTCCCGCCCGCCCCGGACGGAGCGCGAGAGTCCGATCTCGTCGACGGGCGCCCGCGGCGTGCGCGCGCGCCCGCCCCGCGCGCCTCAGCTGCGCGGCGGGAAGATGCCTTCCATGCAGATGATGTAGCTCAGGCCCTGGAACGGCATGCGGTTCTCGTGGGACTGGTTGCCGCCGTTGTTGCCGACCTGGACGGAGACGGTGCCCTGGGCGAAGGTCACCGGCGCGCCGGCGGGCGGGGCGTAGATGCTCGCGGTTCCCGCCTGCCCACGCACATCGGCGACGCCGCTGGCGAGGCTGTAGCCGCCCGTCGGCACGGCCGTGGTCCCGGCGGTATCGTGCGCGACGATCTCGCCCGTGGCCCCGTGATTGTGCACCGGCATCTCCAGCTCGTTCAGCGTCACGTGCTCGACGCCTGCCATGATGCCGAGCGGATAGAAGGTCAGGCCGTTGCCCGGCCCCATGCCGGCGCCCATCGGCACGCGGGAGCGCAGGTCCGGCAGGCCGAACGAGGTCCGGCCGTCGCCGCCGTAATTCGTGCCCAGCAGCGAGAACAGAGCGGTGAATTGCGAGATCGAGATCAGCTGCCCGGCGCAATAGGCGAAGCTGCGCGGTGCGAAGTTCGGCGCCCAGATCAGCACCGTCCCCATGTAGGTTTCCATGTCCCCCTCCTCGTGTGGCGCGCGCGCACGTTTCGGCGACCTCGCCGAAGCCCGCGGACGTATCGGAAGGAAACACGACCCGAGGTCGGAACCAAGTTCTATTCGGAGTAGATTAGTTCTATACTTAATGAAATCTTGCCGCCCGGCGCCGCGGCGGTCCGCGGCGCCGGCGCCGCGTCAGCCGCGCGAGGGGTAGAGCCCGGTCAGCGCGATGATGAAGCTCAGGCCCTCGTACGGCATGCGGTTCTCGTGCGGCAGGTTGCCGCCGGCATTGCCGAGCTGGATGGAGACACTCTGCTGCGAGAGGGTGACGGCGGCACCTGCGGGATTGGCATAGATGCTGGCCGTTCCGCCCTGCCCGCGAACTTCCGAGCTCGCTGTCGCGAGAACCTCCCCAGCCTGCGGTGAACTCGAGGTCGCGGGCGTGTCGAACGCCCGGATCTCCCCCTGCGCCGGATGCGAGTGGCTCGGCATCGACGCCTGGGTCAGCGTCACCTCCTCGACGCCGCCCCTCTGCCCGAGCCGGTAGTCCGACAGGCCCGGCCCGGGACCCATCCCGGCGCCGATCGGCACCCGCGAGCGCAGGTCCGGCAGGGCGAACGTCACCTGCCCGTCGCCGCCATAGGTCGTGCCGAGCAGCGAGTAGAGCGCGCTGTTCTGCGAGATCTGCAAGAGCTGCCCGCCGCAATAGGCCCAGGCGCGCGGCGCGAAGTTCGGCGCCCAGATCAGGATCGATGCGATGAAGAGTTCCATTCCGCCCCTCCTGTCGGCCCGCGCGCGTCCCGATTGCCGGGCGCTGATTCGGAGACGCGAGCCTGCCGGAGGGGAACACAACTCGCAATCAATTCCAAGATTCTATTAACCATAGTTTGGCCGGCGCCCCGAATCAGGGAGCGCGCTCCCCGTCGGCCGATGAAGAAATCTTGCTTTCGCCAGCGGGTGTTGCGCCCGCGCCTCTTTGCAGGACGGCGGTTTCGGGGCAAGGTATGCGTTCATCGACCGCAGGACGGAGACCCCGCATGGCCTGGAAGCATCGCGATCCGTGGGCCCGCGCGCCCCACACGCTGGCGCTGGAGCCGCGCATCATGTTCGATGCGGCGGGTGCGGCGACGTACGCCGATGTGTCCCAGCCCGAACCGGCGCCAACGGATGACGGCGGGATTGCCTCCGAGCAGACCGATCGTGTCGAGGTCGTGTTCGTCGACCCGTCGGTCGACGGGTACGAGGACATCATCGCAGGCGTCGACCCGTCGACCGAGATTCACATACTCAGTGGAGAGCAGGACGCCCTGTTGGAGATGGCCGCTTACCTGGACGGCCGGGCCGGTATCGACGCCGTGCATGTCGTCAGTCACGGAGACGTGGGGCAACTCGCCTTTTCGACTGGGGTCGTCGACGGCGGCGACCTTTCCGGCTATGCGGACGCCCTCATGCAAATCGGAGCGGCTCTCTCCGAAGACGGCGACTTGCTGCTGTACGGCTGTTACGTGGGCGGATCGGGCGAGGGACAGGCCTTTATCGATGGACTCGCCGCCATGACGGGCGCCGATGTCGCCGCTTCATCCGATCTGACGGGAGCCGCGGACCTCGGGGGCGATTGGAATCTCGAGAATTCGACCGGAAGCATCGAGGACAGCAATGTCACAGCGGCGTTTTCGGCGTCCCTGTTCGCGTCCGTGCTGCTGCCTGCCGACGAGAATTTCGACTCTCGCACGCTCGGCGTGACCGGCTCGAGCACCGTGAACTTCGGCGATTTCACGTTCTCTGGAAACGGGTCTACCAACTTTGAGATTTTCGCTGCCGGTCCGATCGGCGGCGGAGGCGACCGCGCCTTGAGGTTCGATAGCACGTTCGCTGGAGATGTCACCGAATTTACGTTCGGATCGACGGATGGAAGTAATTTTCAAGTAGAATCCTTGCAGGTTTATTTCTTCAATCCGCAAGATTTGACGGTAGAAGGTATCAGAGATGGTGTGGTCGTCAATTCAGCCAGTTTCACCTCTTCGGCGGGTACGTACGGCGGAATCACGTACTCCGAGACGGCGTCCTTCGTCGGCACCATGTCCTTCTCGGGATGGAGCAATATCGACACGCTTCGATTTACGCCGCGGGCCGGCACGACCTTTGTCGATTTCGATCTCGACGACATCAATGTGTCGGCTGTCCCCAATGCTCCACCGACCGTAACCGCCAGTTCGGGTGCTGTGGCTTTCACCGAAGACGACGGCCCGGTGACCGTCGACAACAGTCTGCTGATCAGCGACCCGAATTCGGATACGATCTCCGGGGCGACGGTACAGATCACCGGCAACTACCAGAACGGCGCAGACATCCTCGCGGTCACGGACGCGCACGGCATTACGTCCAGCTGGAACGCCGTATCAGGTGTGCTGACGCTCTCCGGCACCGCTAGCGAGGCAGAGTATCAAGCCGTTCTGCGCACGCTCACCTTCTCCAACGCGAGCGACGCACCGACGATCGCGACGCGCACGCTGACCTATTCCGTCACCGATACGGGCTCGGGCTCCCCCGGCACGGCGACGCGCGACGTGACCGTCGCGGCGTCGAACGACCCCCCCGTCCTCGACGACACGGGCACCCCGACGCTGACCCCGATCTCCGAGGACCCGTCCGCCAATCCCGGCACCTCCGTGGCGGACATCGTGGTGAACGGCTCGATCACCGATCCGGACGGGACCGCGGCGGAGGCGATCGCCATCTTCGGCGTCGACGACGCGAACGGGACCTGGGAGTTCTCGATCAACGGCGGGGCCAACTGGACGACGATCGCCGGCGTCTCGGCCACGAACGCGCTGACGCTCGCGCCGACGGCGCTGGTGCGCTTCGTGCCGAACGCGGACTTCAACGGCACGGCGACGTTCGCCTTCCGGGCCTGGGACCAGTCCACCGGCACGAACGGCGGCACGGCGGACACGACCGGCGCCGGGACGGGGAGTTCCGCCTTCTCCGGCGCCACCGACACGGCCTCGATCACCGTGAACGCGGTGAACGACGCGCCGGTGCTGAATCCGGCCGTCTCGCCGACGCTCGTCACCATCAGCGAGGACCCGGGCGCGCCGGTGAACGGCTCGCTCGCGGGCGCGACGCAGGTCTCGGGCCTGCTCGGCGGGGTGACGGACGTCGATTCCGGCACGATCGGCGTGGCGATCACCGGCGCGAGCGCGCAGGGCACGCTGTGGTATTCGCTCGACGGCGGCGCGAGCTGGACCCAGGCCACGGGCCTCGGCGCGGCGAACGCGCTGCTGCTGACCGGGTCGCACCACGTCTATTTTCAGCCGAACGCCGACGTGAACGGCACGATCTCGGACGCGGTGACCTTCCGCGCCTGGGACCAGACCACGGGCGCGGCCGGGAACACCGTCGACCCCGGCGCGGGCGGCGGCTCCACGGCCTTCTCCACCGCCTCCGACACCGCGGCGGTGACGGTCACCGCCGTCAACGACGCGCCGGTCAACGCCGTGCCGGGCGCGCAGGCGACGAACGAGGACACGGCGCTCGTGTTCTCGACGGGCGCCGGCAACGCCATCACGGTCTCCGACGTGGACGGCGGCTCGCTGACGGTGACCCTGTCGGTGACCAACGGCGTGCTGACCCTGTCGGGCACGGCCGGGCTCGCCTTCGGCACGGGCGACGGCGCCTCCGACGCGACGATGACCTTCACGGGCACGGTCGCCGCCGTCAACGCGGCGCTCGAGGGGCTGACCTATACGCCGAGCACGGACTATTCGGGCGCGGACACGCTCTCGATCACCACCTCCGACGGCGGCCTGCAAGACGCCGACACGGTCGCGATCACCGTGAACGCGGTGAACGACGCGCCGGCGCTCGACGCGAGCCAGTCGCCGACGCTGACCGGGATCTCGGAGGATCCGGGCGCGCCGGTGAACGGCTCGCTCGCCGGCGCGACGCAGGTCTCGGCGCTGCTCGGCGGGGCGTCCGACGTCGACACGGGGTCGCTCGGCGCGGCGATCACCGGCGTCAGCGCGCAGGGCACGCTGTGGTACTCGACCGATTCCGGCGCGACCTGGACGCAGGCGGCCGGCCTCGGCGCGGCGAACGCGCTGCTGCTGACGGGGGCGCATCACGTCTATTTCCAGCCGAACGCCGACGTGAACGGCACGATCTCGGACGCGGTGACCTTCCGCGCCTGGGACCAGACCACGGGCGTGGCCGGGAACACCGTCGACCCCGGCGCAGGCGGCGGCTCCACGGCCTTCTCCGCCGCCTCCGACACCGCGGCGGTGACGGTGGCCTCGGTCAACGACGCGCCGGTCGTCGGCGCGCCCGGCGCGCAGGCGACGAACGAGGACACGGCGCTCGTGTTCTCGACGGGCGCCGGCAACGCCATCACGGTTTCCGACGCCGAGGCGACGCTGATGTTCGTCACCCTGTCGGTGACCAACGGGCAGCTGACGCTCGCGACGACGGCGGGGCTGTCGTTCACGAGCGGGGCCGACGGCACGGCGTCGATGAACTTCACCGGCTCGCCCGCCGCCATCAACGCGGCGCTGGACGGCATGACCTATACGCCGAACGGGAACTATTCCGGCGCCGACACCCTGCAGATCACGGCGAGCGACCTCGCCAGCGGCTCCGGGGGCCTCGCGCTCGTGGACGACGCCGATATCGGCATCACCGTGAACGCGGTGAACGACGCGCCCGCGCTCGACGCGGGCCAGTCGCCCACGCTGACCGGGATCTCGGAGGATCCGGGCGCGCCGGTGAACGGCTCGCTCGCCGGCGCGACGCAGGTCTCGGCGCTGCTCGGCGGGGCGTCCGACGTCGACACGGGGTCGCTCGGCGCGGCGATCACCGGCGTCAGCGCGCAGGGCACGCTGTGGTACTCGACCGATTCCGGCGCGACCTGGACGCAGGCGGCCGGCCTCGGCGCGGCGAACGCGCTGCTGCTGACGGGGTCGCACCACGTCTATTTCCAGCCGAACGCCGACGTGAACGGCACGATCGCCGACGCGGTGACCTTCCGCGCCTGGGACCAGACCACGGGCGCGGCGGGCAGCACCGTCGACCCCGGCGCGGGTGGCGGCTCCACGGCCTTCTCCGCCGCCTCCGACACCGCGGCGGTGACGGTGGCCTCGGTCAACGACGCGCCCACCATCGCCGGCGCCGTGAACACGACGGCGCTCCTCGACACCGCCGGCGCGCAGACGATCTTCTCCGGCGTGACGATCGCCGACGTGGACGCGGGCGAGACCGATCTCGTGGTCGAGGTGCGGCTGTCGAACCCGGCGGCGGGCACGCTCTCGGGCGGCGGCTTCGTCGATGTCGGCGGGGGCGTCTACCGCCTCTCCGGCGTGACGGCGGCGGCGGCGACGACGGCGCTCGATGCGCTGGCCTTCACGCCCACCGCGAACGCCGCGGACGCGGGCGCAACCGTGCAGACGACGTTCACCCTGGCGGTGAACGACCAGACCGCGGCCGAGGTGACGGACACCTCCGCCGCGCTGACGATCACCGGCGTCAACGACGCGCCGACGGTGGGCGGCGTGAACGACGACAGCTCGGGCGTGGTCGCGGGCGGGGGCTTCCAGGACGTGACGCTCCTCGACGACGCGACGGTGTCCAACGTCGATTCCGTCGATTACGACGGCGGCTTCCTGACGATCACGCAGGGATCGGGCACGACCAACGGTTTCTGGGGCCTCGACGGCGTGGGGGCGACCTCCGGCGGCGACGGGACGATCGCGGCCGGCGAGACGATCTTCGTGGGCGGCGTGGCGATTGGCACGGTGCATGCGACCGACGACGGACAGGGCGGCAACACGCTGCGGATCGCCCTGAACGGCGACGCGACGAACGGCCGGGTGCAGGCGTTGCTACAGGCGCTGACCTACGACGCGCCCTCGGGGCTCGGCGACCGCGGCTTCACGCTGACGCTCGACGACGGCGACGGCACGGCGAGCGGCGGCGACGCGGACGCGACGGCGGGCTTCACGATCGCGGTGACGCCGAACCCGCCGACGGTCGGCGGGCTCGACGGGGATCTCGTCACCTATACCGAGCAGGGCGGGCCGGTCGCGCTCGATCTCGGCGCGAACGCCACCGTGACGGATGCCGATTCCGCGAATTTCGGCGGCGGCGCCCTCACGATCGCCTACCAGGCCGGCCAGCAGGCCGAGGACCGACTGGTGATCGTCGCCGGCGGCGACGTCTCGCTCACGGGCTCCGACGTCACGATCGCGGGCGTCGGCGTGATCGGCACGATCCGCGCCGGCGCGACGGGCGCCTCCGGCGAGAGCCTGATCATCGACCTGAACGCCGCCGCCACGCCCGCGGCGGTGCAGACGCTGCTGCGCGCGGTCTCCTACGACAATGCCGGCGGCGACACGCCCACGGCCGGCGACCGCACGCTGCGCGTCACGATCACCGACGCCGCCGCGCCGAACGGCGCGCCCAGCGCGGCCGCGGACGTCACCGTGCGTGTCGCATCCGTCGACGACGCGCCGACGGTGGGCGGGCTCGCGCTCGGGCAGGGCGTGAACGACGACGCGACGCTGACGCCGTTCGCCGGTGCGACGATCGGGGACGTGGACAGCACGAACGTCACCGTGGCGGTGACCTTGGACGACGCGGCGAAGGGGTCCTTCACCACGCTCGCGGGCTTCACCGACGCGGGCGGGGGCGTCTACACCTTCACCGGCACGCCGGCGGCGGCGCAGGCGGCCCTGCAGGGGCTCGTCTTCTCGCCGACGGAGAACCGCGTCGCGCCCGGCGCGACGGAGACGACGACCTTCACGGTGGAGGTCTCCGACGGCACGACCACGACGTCCGGCACGGCGAGCGTGGTCTCGACCTCGATCAACGACGCGCCGGTCCTCGACGCCTCCCAGTCGCCGACCCTGACCACGATCGCGGAGGACGCCTCGGCGCCGACGAACGGCTCTCTCGCCGGGGCGACGCAGGTCTCCGCGCTGCTCGGCGGGACGCTCGATGCGGATGCGGGATCGAGCCTGGGCGCGGCGATCGTCGGCGCGAGCGCGCAGGGAACGCTGTGGTACTCGACGGACGGCGGCGCGAGCTGGACGCAGGCCGCCGGCCTCGGCGCCGCGTCCGCGCTGCTCCTGCGGGGGACGGATCACGTCTACTTCCAGCCCGCCGCCAACGTGAACGGCGTCATCGCCGATGCGGTCACCTTCCGCGCCTGGGACCAGACCTCCGGCGCGGCTGGAGCGACGGCGGACACGACGACGAACGGCGGGACGACGGCGTTCTCGGCCGCCACGGACACTGCGGCGGCGGCGGTGACGGCCGTCGACGACGCGCCGACGGTGGGCGGGCTCGCGCTCGGGCAGGGCGTGAACGACGACGCGACGCTGACGCCCTTCGCGGGTGCGACGATCGGGGACGTGGACAGCGCGAACGTCACCGTGACGGTGACCTTGGACGACGCGGCGAAGGGGTCCTTCACCACGCTCGCGGGCTTCACCGACGCGGGCGGGGGCGTCTACACCTTCACCGGCACGCCGGCGGCGGCGCAGGCGGCCCTGCAGGGGCTCGTCTTCTCGCCGACGGAGAACCGCGTCGCGCCCGGCGCGACGGAGACGACGACCTTCACGGTGGAGGTCTCCGACGGCACGACCACGACGTCCGGCACGGCGAGCGTGGTCTCGACCTCGATCAACGACGCGCCGGTCCTCGACGCCTCCCAGTCGCCGACCCTGACCACGATCGCGGAGGACGCCTCGGCGCCGACGAACGGCTCTCTCGCCGGGGCGACGCAGGTCTCCGCGCTGCTCGGCGGGGCGCTCGATGCGGATGCGGGATCGAGCCTGGGCGCGGCGATCGTCGGCGCGAGCGCGCAGGGAACGCTGTGGTACTCGACGGACGGCGGCGCGAGCTGGACGCAGGCCGCCGGCCTCGGCGCCGCGTCCGCGCTGCTCCTGCGGGGGACGGATCACGTCTACTTCCAGCCCGCCGCCAACGTGAACGGCGTCATCGCCGATGCGGTCACCTTCCGCGCCTGGGACCAGACCTCCGGCGCGGCTGGAGCGACGGCGGACACGACGACGAACGGCGGGACGACGGCGTTCTCGGCCGCCACGGACACTGCGGCGGCGGCGGTGACGGCCGTCGACGACGCGCCGACGGTGGGCGGGCTCGCGCTCGGGCAGGGCGTGAACGACGACGCGACGCTGACGCCCTTCGCGGGTGCGACGATCGGGGACGTGGACAGCGCGAACGTCACCGTGACGGTGACCTTGGACGACGCGGCGAAGGGGTCCTTCACCACGCTCGCGGGCTTCACCGACGCGGGCGGGGGCGTCTACACCTTCACCGGCACGCCGGCGGCGGCGCAGGCGGCCCTGCAGGGGCTCGTCTTCTCGCCGACGGAGAACCGCGTCGCGCCCGGCGCGACGGAGACGACGACCTTCACGGTGGAGGTCTCCGACGGCACGACCACGGCGTCCGGCACGGCGAGCGTGGTCTCGACCTCGATCAACGACGCGCCGACGGCGACCGGCTTCGTCGCGGGCGTGGAGGTCACGGACAAGACGACGACAACGCCTTTCTCGGGCGTCGTGATAGCCGATCCGGATACGGGGCAGCCGTTGACGATCACCGTGACGCTGGACGACGCCGCGCGCGGCGGGTTCACGGCGGCCTCGCTGGCGGCCTCGGGCTTCGCGGATGCGGGCGGCGGTGTGTACACGCTCACCGCGGCGAACGCCGCCGCGGCGCAGGCGGCGCTGCGCGCGCTCGTGTTCCAGCCGACGGAAAACCGCGTCGCTCCGGGCTCGACCGAAACGACGCGGTTCACGGTCGCCGTGACGGACGGCGTCGGTCCTGCGGCGACGGACAGCACGACCACCGTGGTTTCGACGTCCGTCAACGACGCGCCGACGGCTACGGTCGCGATTCCGCCTCAGGAAGCGCGGGTCGGCGAGCCCTTCGGTCTCGTCCTGCCCGCGGGCCTGTTCACCGACGTGGACGCCGGCGACGCGCCGGGGCTCACGGTCGAGAACCTTCCGCCCGGGCTCGTCTTCGACGCGGCGACCCGGACGGTCTCGGGAGTTCTGACCACGCCGATTCCCGAGGGGACGACCTTCACCATCGTCGCTACCGACGGCTTCGGCGGCCGCACGGCGATCGCCGTCGCGCTCACGGGTCTGCCGGCCGAGAGCGTGCCGGATCCGGTATCCGACGTGGAGCCGCCGCCCTCCGATCCGCCGCCGCCGCCGGTGCAGATCGATCCGCCGCCGTCGCCGGCGCCGGTCGTGCCGGAGCCGCCGCCGCCGCCGGAGGATTTCGGCGGCCCCCGCGCGGGCGTGCCGATGCCGGAGCCGATGACGATCTCGCCGTCGACCCTCGATCCCGTGACGCCGCGGCCGAGCTTCTTCCTGGCGCCGTCGGGCGCTGGCGACGTCCCCGGCTTCGGCATCCGGGCGGGCGATTCGATCGGCGCATTCACGTTCGGCGGGGCGACGCGGGTCGTCGATCTCACCTTGCCGCCCTCGACCTTCGTGGTGGAGAACCCGAGCGCCCAGGTGCTGGTGGGCGCGATTCTCGCGGACGGCTCTCCGCTGCCGGCCTGGCTGTCGTTCGACCCGACCACCGGGACCTTCAGCGGCACCGTGCCGGAAGGCTTCACCGGGCGCCTCGAGGTGGTGGTTACCGCGACCCTGCCGAGCGGCGAATCGGCCTCGACCACCGTCGTCCTGGAGGTCGAGGCGGCCGAGGGCGAGGCGGCTCCCCCTGAGGGAACGCCTGCCGGCGAGGAGGGAAGCCAGCAGCAGGGGGCGATCGTCCCAGAACTGGAAGTAGAGACCGCGACGGCCGAGCCCGCTACGCAGGGTAAGCCGGCCTTCACCGAAGCCGTGAAGGCCGCAAGTCGTGGCGCTTGGGCAACACAGGGCCAGCAATTGCTGGCGGACCTGATTGCGGTCTTGCCTGAGGACCGACCCTCGGGCGACATAGCGGGCGATGCGCGCAGCGGCAGGGAAGCGGCCTGACCGACCGGACTCCCGGCGCGGATCGCGTTGCGTTCACGCCGAAACAGCCAGGGCGGCGACCGTCGGGTCGTCGCCGAAAAAGGGACACGGGCGTCGACCTCGGCGCACCGTCGAGGGTTTGCGCGCACATGCTTCGCTCCATACCGAAACGCGACCCGCGGCCGAGACGTCGCTTCGGCGCACGCGTGGCGACCGTCTTCGCCGCGCTCGCCCTCGGCGCTTGCGCCATCACGCCGGAGCCGTTCACGCTCGAGGAGCAGATCGCCCGCGCGGCGGCCGATCGCGAGGCGATGTACGCGTCGCAGGAGCCCGTGCGCGGGGCGATCACGCTGGAGGAGGCCCTCGCCCGGGCCGTCAAGTACAACCTAGACCATCGGGTCGCCCTGATGGAGCGAGCGCTCGAGGACAAGGCCCTCGACGTGGCGACGATCGACCTCCTGCCCGAGGCGACGGCCCGCGCCGGCCTGCGCACGCGCGACAATGTGCAGGCCTCGTCGTCCCGCTCGATCAACACGGGCCGCCAGTCGCTGGAGCCCTCCACCTCCACCGAGCAGAATCTCGGCACGGCCGAGCTCGCCCTCTCCCTCGACATCCTCGATTTCGGCCTCAGCTATTTCGGCGCCAAGGCGCAGGCGAACCGGGTGCTGGCCGCCGAGCAGCGCCGCCGCCGCGTCGTCATCTCCATCGCCGACCAGGTTCGCTCGGCCTATTGGGAGGCGGTCACCGCCGAGCAGCTGCAGCCGCGGGTGCGCCAGGTTCTGGCGGAGGCCCGCACCGCGCTCGACTTCGCCCGCCAGGCCGAGAGCGAGCGCCTTCTGCCGCCGCTGGAGACGCTGCAGTTCCAGCGCGCGCTGCTCGAGATCGTGCAGCAGCTCGAGATCGTCGAGAGCGAGCTCGCCATCGCCAAGGCGCAGCTCGCCGGCCTGATGAACCTGCCGCCGGGCACGGCCTACACCCTCGCGCCGCCGCGCCGCGCCGCGCCGGGCCGGCTGCCCTACGGGCTCGACGACCTCGAGGCCATCGCCATGGTCGCCCGCCCGGAGATCCAGGAGGAGCTCTACGCGGCCCGCAACGTGGCGCTGGAGACGCGCTCCGACATCATGCGGCTTCTGCCTGGCCTGAGCCTGTTCGGCGGCGTGAACTACGATTCGAACGCCTTCCTCGTGAACAATTCCTGGGCCGACGCCGGGCTCTCGGTCACCTGGAACCTTCTGAGGCTCGTGGCCGTGCCGTCCATCCTGGCGGAGGGCGAGGCCCGCGAAGCCGTCGCCGAGACGCGCCGGCTGGCGTTGCGCATGGCCATCCTCACGCAGGTGAACCTCGCCTATCGGCGCTACCAGCGCGCCCAGCGTCTCTATGTCCGTGCGAACGAGATCCAGGGCGTCGAGAGCCGCATCGCCCGCGCGACCCGGAGCGCCGAGGAGCAGGACGCGTCCTCGCGGCTCGAGCGGGTGCGCGCCCAGGCCGCCTCGGTCCTCGCGAGCCGCGCCGGGAACCGGGCCTTCGCGGAGGTGCAGAACGCGCTGGGGTCGCTGTACGCCGCCGCCGGCTTCGATCCGCTCCCGGCCATTGTGGAGGACGTCGACATCGCGACCCTGGCGCGCGAGATCGCGGCCAACGCCGCGGCGATCGATGCGGGCCGGGTCGGATTGCCGGTGCCGCCGCCGCCGCAGGCCACGCCCGTCGCCGAAGTGTCCACGCCGACGGCGATGTACGCCGCCGCCTCGGCCGTCCTGCCGCCGGCGCGGCCGGAGAACTGATCGCAGGACGGCGCGGCGACCGCGAGGAATGACGCTCATGCCCACGCTCCCTATGCCCAAGCTCCGTTCGATCGCGACCTTCGTGCTCGCAGCGGCGCTGGGCGGCTGGGCCGGACCGGCCGCGGCGCAGGACGCCGCGCCGGACCTCTACGCGCCGCCGCCGCTGACGCGACCGGGCGAACCCGGCGACTTGGGAGCCGGCCCGGAGATTCGGGCCCAGATCAGCCCGCGACGCCATACGGTCCTCTCCGCCGAGATCCCGGGAAAGATCGTCCGCCTCGACCTGCGCGAGGGCGAGCGCTTCGGCGCCGGAGACGTTCTGGCGGCCATCGATTGCGCCGCTCACGAGGCGCGCCGCGATCGTGCCGCCGCGCAGGAGGACGCCGCCCGCCGGCGGCTCGACACCGCCGGCCGGCTCGACCGGCTGTCCTCGATCAGCCGGCTCGAGGTCGACGAGGCGCGCGCCGCGCTCGCCGCCGCCGAGGCCGAGACGGCGCTGGCGCAGGTCTTCGTCGCACGCTGCGAGATCCGCGCCCCCTTCGCGGGCCGGGTCGCGGAGCGGCGGGTTCAGGAGCATCAGTACGTGGCGGAGGGCGACCAGCTCCTCGCCATCCTCGACGACGCGGCGCTCGAGGTGGAGATGCTCGTCCCCTCGCGCTGGCTCGTCTGGCTCGAGCCCGGGCAGGTCTTCACGGTCGCCATCGACGAGCTCGGCCGCACGATCGAGGCCGAGGTGGCCCGCCTCGGCGCGCGGGTCGACCCCGTCAGCCAATCGATCAAGGTTTTCGGGCGTATCCCGCAGGGCACGCCGGGCCTCGTCGCCGGCATGAGCGGCGTCGCCAGGCTCGCCCCGCCGCCGGGCGACGGATGAACCCGCCGCCGGATCGCCGTCTCGTCGCGCTCTCGACGCTGGTCGAGATCGAGAAGCGCGCCCGCGCCGCCGAGACCCCGGAGGCGCTGGGCTTTCTCGTCGTCAACGACACGCACATGGTCGTGCCCTATCGGCAAGCCGCGCTCTACCGCGCCGACACGGGTACGATCCAGGCGCTGTCCGGGCTCGCGACCCCCGACCCCGACGCGCCCTTCACCCGCCGCCTCACCGCCATGATGCGCCGGCTCGTCCGCGACACGCCCCCGACGTCGCCGCGCGCCCTCGATCTCGCCGCCTTCGCGGAGGCGGCGGAGACGCCGAAGTCGGTCGAGGAGGCGCGCGCCTTCCTGTCCGCGTACCTGCCCGCGAACCTCGCCCTGGTTCCCCTCGCGCGCGGCGGTCGCACGCTCGCGCTGCTGCTGATGGCGCGCGAGGAGCCTTTCGGCGCGCCCGAGACGCAGATCCTCGGCCACCTCGCCGACGCCTACGCCCATGCCTGGGCCGCGCTCGTCGGCGCGGGGCGCAGCCGTCCGCTCGCCACGCGCAGGAGGTTCCTCGCCGCCGCCGCCGCGCTCGCGGCGGCGGCGATCCTGGCGCTGCCGGTGCGCCAGTCCGTGCTCGCGCCGGCCGAGATCGTCGCGCAGGACGCCGCCCTCGTGCGCGCCCCCGTCGACGGCGTCGTCGAGGCGATCCACGTAGCCCCCAACGCTCGCGTGGCGGAGGGCGACCTCCTCGTGACCCTCGACGGCCGCGAATTGGAGGCGCGGCTCGAGATCGCCCGCCAGCAGCTCGCCGTCGCCGAGGCCGAGCTGCGCCAGGCGCGCCAGCAGGCGGTGTTCGACGACCGCTCGCGCGCGCAGATCGCCATCCTGGAAGGGCGTCGCGAGCAGCACGCGGCGGAGGCCGCCTTCGTCGAGGACACGCTCGCGCGCATCCGCATGACGGCCCCGCGGGACGGCATCGCCATCTACGACGATCCGGACGACTGGGAGGGCCGGCCCGTAGCGCTCGGCGAGCGCATCATGAGCGTCGCCGACCCGAGGGCGCAGGCGCTGGAGGTCCAGCTGGCCGTGGCCGACGCCATCGTCCTGGAGCCCGGCGCGGAGGTCGCCTTCTTCCTCAACATCGACCCGGCCGATCCGACACCCGCCACGCTGGTGCGTGCCGGCTACCGCGCGGGCCCGACCCCCGAGGGAGTCATGGCCTACCGCCTGCGCGCCGACTTCGCCGAACACGACCCGCGGCTGCGCATCGGCTTGCGGGGGACGGCGAAGCTCTACGGCGAGCGTACGAGCCTGTTCCTCTACCTGCTGCGCCGCCCCATCGCCGCGGCGCGGGTGTGGCTCGGCCTATGAGCGGCGGCGCGCTCGCTCTCGGCAAGGCCGCCTCCGGCCGACCCGGCGCGGCGGCTCCGGCCCGGCAGCCGGCCCGGGTACCGCCGCTTCGGGAGGAGCTCGTGCTCCACGATGGCCCCCCGGGTGGCGATGGCGCGCCGACCTGGACGCTGGAGGATCCGCCGCGGGCGCGCTTCTTCCGCATCGGCTGGGCCGAGGTCGAGATGCTCGCGCGCTGGGACGCGGGCGATCCCGCGTCCGTCGCCGCCGCGGTCTCCCGGGAGACCACGCTCGATCTCGCACCCGAGGACGTCGAAGCCTTCGTGCGCTTCCTCGCCAACGCAAACCTCGTCCAGGTGCGCGGGCCGGAGGCGAACGACCGCCTGGTCGACCAGCGCGCGGCGGCGCGCACGAGCTGGCTGACGGCGGCCTTGAAGAACTATCTCTTCATCCGCATCCCGCTGGTGCGCCCCGACCGCTTCCTCGGCGCGACCCTGCCGCTCGCCGCGCCGTTCTTCGGCCCGCTCTTCCGCTGGGCGACGATCGCCGCCGGCGTGCTCGGCCTCGCGCTCGTCCTGCGCCAGTGGGACACGTTCACCACCACCTTCCTGCACATGTTTTCCTGGGAGGGGGCGCTGGCGGTCGGTTTCGCGCTCGTCGCCGCGAAGTTCCTGCACGAGCTCGGCCATGCCTATGCGGCCAAGCGAGCGGGTGTTCCGGTGCCCACCATGGGCGTCGCGCTCATGGTGCTCTACCCGGTCCTCTATACCGACACCACCGCGGCCTGGCGGCTGACGAAGCGGCGGGCGCGCCTGCGCATCGGCTATGCCGGCATGGCGATCGAGCTCGCGCTCGCCTCCTGGATGACGCTCGCCTGGAGCTTCCTGCCGGACGGGCCCCTGCGCACCGCCGCCTTCGTGCTCGCAACGACGACCTGGATCATGACGCTCGCGGTGAACCTCAACCCGTTCATGCGCTTCGACGGCTACTTCCTGTTCTCGGACCTGATCGACGCGCCGAACCTTCAGGATCGCGCTTTCCGCTATGCCCGCTGGCGGCTGCGCGAAGCGCTCTTCGGCTTCGGCGAGCCGCCGCCCGAGCCGCTGCCGCGCGGGCGCGCCCGGCTCTTCGTCGGCTACGCGGTCGCGACCTGGATCTACCGCTTCTTCCTGTTCCTGGGCATCGCGCTCCTCGTCTACCACTTGTTCTTCAAGCTGCTCGGCGCGCTCCTGATGGCCGTCGAGCTGGCCTGGTTCATCGGCCGGCCGATCTGGCTCGAGATCGTCGAGTGGTCGAAGCGCCGGGAGGCCTATCGCCTCAATCGCCACACGCTCGCGACCGGGCTCGGCGCGGCGGCGCTCGTCGTCGCGGCGATCGTCCCCTGGTCGAGCGCCGTCACCGCGCCGGCCCTGTTCCGGGCCGAGCGGCAGGCGCAGATTTACGCGCCCGCCGGCGCGCGGCTCGAGACGGTGACGGCCGCCCACGGCGCCGAGGTCTCGGCCGGCGACCCGCTCTTCGTCTTCGCC